>DATABT010000563.1:0-14080 GCA_036259455.1 Longimicrobium sp.
CCCGCCGCCGCCCGACGCCTTGTGAGCGCCGGGCGGCTTTGTTTCCCCCCGGCAGACCTTTTGCAGAACCGCGACGCTTCGCGCCTCTTCGCGGGCGCCCCAGGAATGACGGTGATGAGCACGAAAGAACGGGACATGGCAACAACGGCGCGAAAGGGAACTCGCAAGCGCAAGCGGCAGGCACCCAGCCTGGACGCGGGCTTCGCCGTGGCGGCCGAGGACCAGTCCAGCCTGGACCAGTACCTCAAGGAGGTCAGCACGCACTCGCTGCTGACCGGCCCGCAGGAGATCGAGCTGGGCAAGCGCGCGCAGGCGGGCGACGAGGTGGCCGTGGCCGAGCTGGTGCGGGCCAACCTGCGCTTCGTGATCTCCGTCGCAAAGAAGTACCAGAACCGCGGCGTTTCCCTGGCGGACCTCATCCAGGAAGGCAACGTGGGCCTGGTCACGGCCGCCCGCAAGTTCGATCCGGACCAGGGGGTGAAGTTCATCTCCTACGCCGTCTGGTGGATCCGGCAGGCCATTCTGAGCGCCCTGGCCAACCAGGGACGCAGCGTGCGCGTGCCGCTGAACCGGGCCAGCGACCTGGCCAAGATCTTTCGCGAGCGCGAGCGCCTCAAGCAGGAGCTTCGCCGCGATCCGTCGCCCCAGGAGCTTTCCGAGGCCACGGGGCTGTCGGTGGACATCGTGGAGAGCCTGCAGACGCTGAACGCGGCGGAGATCCGCCTGGACGCGCCCATCGGCGACAGCGACGACAGCCAGCTGATGGACCGCTTCGTGGCCGACAGCGCCATCGAAACGGAGGAGGAGGTAGAGGAGCGGCTGCTTTCCGAGCGCATCGACAAGGCGCTGGGCACGCTGCAGCCGCGCGACGCCAAGGTCCTCAAGCTGTACTTCGGCCTGGAGGGCGGCCGCGAGCACACGCTGGAGGAGATCGGCGACATTCTGGGCGTTACGCGCGAGCGCATCCGCCAGCTGCGCGACCGCGCGCTCAAGCGGCTGCGCGAGGGCGAGATGGGCGAGGCGCTGGCCTCCTTCGCGGCCTGATGCACGCTCCGGCCCGTGGTTCGGCACGACGGCACCTCTCTACCCGGAGGGGTGCCGTTGTGCTTTCCCCGCCGGGGTGCTCGCATACCCTCACGGGCACGACTCGGGAAATCAGCCGGGGGGGAGGTGCGTTTCATCTCGATCGGACGAGTCCATGCTGAGCGGGACGGTTCGCCGGGGGCAGGGCGGCGTGTACGAGGTGCAGACGCCGGAGGGCGTGATCGAGGCCGTGCTGCGCGGCCGCGTAAAGCGCGACGAGCGCACGGGCGACAAGGTCGTGGTCGGCGACCGCGTGGACGTGGAGCAGGACCGCGCGGGCGAGCAGACGGTGTGGGCCATCGTGGGCGTGCACGAGCGGTCCACGGTCCTCGCTCGCCGCGCGCCTGGCAAGGCACCGCGGCCCAAGCCCATCGTGGCCAACGTGGACCAGGTGCTCATCGTCTTCGCGGCGGCGCATCCGGACCCGCACCTGCGCATGCTGGACCGCTTTCTGGTCATCGCGGCGGACAGCGACATCGCGCCGCTCATCATCGTCAACAAGATCGACCGGGTGGGGCTGGATGCCGCCCGCGCCACCTTCGCGGCGTACGAGCGCGCAGGGTATCCCATCCTCTACACGTCCGCAAAGCAGAACCGCGGGGTCGGTGAGGTGCGCGACGCGCTCTGCGACCGGCTGTCCGCGCTCACGGGACCGTCGGGGGTGGGAAAGAGCAGCCTGCTGAACGCCATTCAGCCCGGGCTGGGGCTGGCCGTTTCGCACGTGAGCGAGGCGGTGAACAAGGGGCGCCACACCACGGTGACGGCGCAGCTGATTCCGCTGGAGTGCGGGGGATGGGTGGCGGACACGCCGGGGCTGCGCGAGCTGGGGCTGTGGCGGATCGAGCCGGACCAGCTGCAGTTCTACTTTCCCGAGTTCGAGCCGCTGCTGGGCGGCTGCCGCTATCCCACCTGCACGCACACCCACGAGCCCGGATGCGCCGTCCGCACCGCCGCGGAGGCGCGCGAGATCGACTTCGGCCGCTACGACAGCTATCGCCGCATGTTCCTGGGCGAAGACGAGGAGTAGCCGGCTTCCTGCCTCGGTCAGCATCGGTAACGGCACTCCTGAAATTCACAACAAAAGCCGGCGCATCATCTTGCAAGCCTTGTAGATGATGCTGCGCTCACTGCGCACACTTGCGGTGCGCTCCTTGCGAGAGTTGCCGCTGCCACACGCCGTCTGGCACAGGCAGCACCCTCGCCCACCCGGTTCGCACCGCATGAAGCTGGTCATCTTCGGGCTGACGGTCAGCTCGTCGTGGGGAAACGGCCACGCCACGCTCTGGCGCGGGCTCATCAAGGCGCTTGCGGCGCGCGGGCACGACGTGGTGTTCCTCGAGCGCGACGTGCCCTACTACGCCATGAACCGCGACCTGCACGCGCTGGACGGCGGCACGCTGGTCCTCTATGCAGGCTGGGAGCAGAACCTGCGGACCGCCCGCGCGCACCTGGCGGACGCGGACGTGGCGATGGTCACCAGCTACCAGGCCGACGGCATCGCGGCGACCGGCCTGGTGCTGGAGTCGCCGGCGGCGGTGAAGGTGTTCTACGACCTGGACACCCCCATCACGCTGGACGCGCTCGCCAGCGGAAAAGAGGTGGCGTACCTCGGTCCGCGCGGGCTGGCGGACTTCGACCTCGTGCTCAGCTACACGGGCGGTGACGCGTTGCGGCAGCTGCGCGAAAGGCTGGGCGCGCGGCGGGTGGCGCCGCTGTACGGGCACGTGGACCCCGACGTTCACCGCCCCGTGACGCCGGACGAGGACTACCGGGCGGACCTGTCCTACCTGGGCACCTACGCGGATGACCGGCAGGCGGCGCTGGAGCGGCTCTTCATCCGGGCCGCGCACCAGCTGCCGGAGCAGCGCTTTCTCGTCGCCGGCGCGCAGTATCCGCGGGAGTTTCCCTGGGCGGAGAACATCTGGTTCCGCAAGCACCTGGCGCCGAGCCAGCATCCCGCGTTCTTCAGCTCGTCGCGATGGACGCTGAACGTCACCCGCCGCGCAATGGCGGAGATGGGATGGTGCCCCAGCGGCCGCCTGTTCGAGGCGGCGGCCTGCGGATGCCCGGTGATCAGCGACGCGTGGGAGGGACTGGACGCGTTCTTTACGCCCGGTGAGGAGATCGTGCTGGCGCGCGACACCGGCGACGTGGTCCGGGCGATGCGGATGTCCGGTGTGGAGCGCGACGCGCTGGCCCGCCGCGCCCGCGAGCGCACGCTGGACGAGCACACGTCCGCCCGGCGCGCGGCGGAGCTGGAGGCCTTGCTGGACGCGGCGTTCGGCGCGGCGGAGGGCGCCGCGGAGGAGTGGCAGCCGACGGTGGCGGAGGAGTAGAGGATGTGGGGAATCGTTCCGGCGGCGGGCGCGGGAAGCCGCATTCAGCCGCTGGCCTTCAGCAAGGAGCTGCTCCCGGTGGGGAGCCGCACGGACGCCGACGGGGTGGAGCGCCCCAAGGCCGTCAGCGAGTACCTGGTGGAGCGGATGATCCGCGGCGGCGCGGACAAGATCTGCTTCGTCATCTCGCCCGGCAAGCACGACATCGTGCAGTACTACGGCGGCGGCTTCGGCGCGGCCAGCGTGTGCTACGCCGTCCAGCCGAAGCCCGCGGGGCTCTGCGATTCCATCTTCCGCGTCCTTCCGCTCGTTCCCCCCGCGGAAGACGTGCTGGTGGGGCTCCCCGACACCGTCTGGTTCCCGGAGGACGGGCTTTGCGCGCTGCCGGACGGCATCCTCTCCTTGCTCCTCTTTCCCGTCGAGCGCCCGGAGTTCTTCGACGCGGTGGTCACGGACGGCGAGGGGCGGGTGATGGAGATCCAGGTCAAGCAGCCGGGCGCGTCCACGCACTGGGTGTGGGGCGCCTTCAAGCTCCCCGGCTGGACGCTGGGCGAGTTGCACGACCTGTGGCTGGAGCGCGGCAGGCGGGACGAGTACATCGGCACGCTGGTCAACGCGTGGCTGGCGCGCGGCGGCCAGGCGCGCGGCGTTCGCGCGGGCGAGGCGTACGTGGACGTGGGAACGCTGCACGGCTACCGCGAGGCCATCCAGGTGCTCGGCGAGCGGCCCGCGCCGGAGGGCGGCCCGTCGCCGCTGGCGGCGGCGAGCGTGGCGTGGGCGGCGGAAGAAGTGCCGGGTGCCTAGCGCCTCGCTCCCGGCGCCCAGCGCCCCGTCGCGCGGACGATCCACGGGGGCAGTTGACCCTGGGCACCGGGCACTCTGAAATACACAACGAATCCCGGAGAAACCGAGTTGATCTCACCCGCTACCCTACAGACCGCGCCCGAAGACATCGAACGGCGCGTGCGCGAGCTGGGCCCCTGGTTCCACAACCTGGACCTGCGGGGCGTGCACACGGCGCCCGACCACTTTCTGGGCGACTACCCGTCCATCAAGTGGGTGAACTTCGCGCACGCGGTGCCCGCCGACCTCACGGGCAAGTCGGTGCTTGACATCGGGTGCAACGCCGGCTTCTACAGCATGGAGATGAAGCGGCGCGGCGCGGCGCGGGTCGTCGGCATCGACAGCGAGGACCTGTACCTGAACCAGGCCCGCTTCGCCGCCGAGATCAACGGGATGGACATCGAGTTCCGCAAGATGTCCGTCTACGACGTGGCCGACCTGGGGGAAAAGTTCGACTTCGTGATCTTCATGGGCGTGCTGTACCACCTGCGGCACCCGCTGCTCGCGCTGGACCTGCTGTACGAGCACGTGGTGGGCGACCTGATGCTGTTCCAGTCCATGCAGCGCGGCTCCACGCAGGTGGATCCCGTGCAGGCGGACTACGACTTCTGGCAGCAGGACCACTTCGAAAGCCCCGGCTACCCGCGGATGGTTTTCATCGAGCACAAGTACTGTGGCGACCCCACCAACTGGTGGGTGCCCAACGCCGCGGCCACGGAGGCCATGCTGCGCAGCGCGGGCTTTCAGATCGTCGCCCACCCCGAGCAGGAGGTCTACCTGTGCCGCCGCGGCCGCGTCATCGACGGCGAGCCGCGGGCCGTGTACCCGTCACGGGGAGGCGGCGGCCGGTGATCGAAGCGGTGATGGTCTGGAACGAGCCCAACAACATGTCCCACTGGGACTTCGGCATCGACCACGGCTGGCACACCTTCGCGGCGATGGCCCGCGCCACGGGCGAGGCGGTGCGGGCCGAGAATTCCCGCGTCAAGCGCGTGCTGGGCGGACTGTCGCCCATCGACCCGCGCTTTCTGGCGAACATGGCCGGGCAGGGGGTGCTGGATGAGATGGACGTGGTGGCGGTCCACGGGTTTCCGCTGGACTGGAACCTGTGGAGCATCGAGGACTGGCCGGAGAAGCTGGATTCCGTCCGCCGCGTGACGCACCTGCCGGTCTGGGTGACGGAGGTGGGGATCAGCACCTTCGGCGGCGACGCCGTCCAGGCGGAGGGGCTGCGGCGTACGGCGGACGTACTGCGCGGCCGGGCGGAGCGCATTCACTGGTACAGCCTGTTCGACCTGCCGCAGCAGTGGGAGGCCACCACGCGCCACAAGCAGCGCGAGGGCTCGTCGTACTTCCGCCACTTTCACATGGGCCTCATCCGCGAGGACGGCACGCCCAAGCCCGCCTTGCGCGACTTCGCGGCGATGGGTGGCGAGCTGGGCATCTGCCAGTGGTTTCACTACGAGGACCACCGCCTGGACGACGCCGTGCGCTGGCTGCGCCAGCTGGGGGTGAAGAAGCTGCGGACGGGACTCAGCTGGAGCGACGACCACCGCGACGGCTGCGAGGCCTGGTTCGACCGCCAGATGGCCGCGCTGGAGGAGTTCGAGCTGACGGTGACCTTCTGCTTCACCCCCGAGCACAAGGGCGTGGTGCCGCACTACACCAGCCCCCCGCGCGACCCCGCCGAGTTCGTGGACTTCTGCGCGCGCATGGTCCGCCGCTACGCCTGAGCGGGCTGGCCTCACGCGAAGGGAGCGGAGAAAGCTGAGGAAGCAGGAGAGGACTCGGAGGAGCCTTTCCCCGCGTCCTCATCCGGTTTCCGCTTCCGGCGGGGCCTTCTGATCGCCCCACGGTTCTGCCGGCGAGGTCCTTCTCTCGGCGCCGGAGGGCCTTCATGCGCGAGGGCTACGCGCGGTGCCTTCCCGCGAAGAAGCTCCTGCGTCCGGTGGAGCGAATCCCGGGCTCCGCGCGAGCGCCCTCTCCGCTGGCTTGTGCTCGCACCTCCCCCACGAACCTGCGCGGCCGCGGCATGGGCACGCAGGTGAACCGCCAAACGCTGGGCGAGCGCGGAGCAAGAAAACGGGTCACCAGCACGGGTGAGTAGATTTCTCAGTCGGCGCGACGGGTTCCTGCACCGCCAGCGATCACGCGGGCGCCTCCTTCGAAATGACAGCCGACCCGCATCCGACAGGGTGCGTGCCGCGCCGGATGACCCCGGATGACTGATTCGGACGTGAGGTTTGCCACACACTCCTCACGAATCAGGCTTCCTGGCGATTCAGCTGGGCCGGCGGCGGCCGGCGAGGGTGCCGCCGTCTCCCGACAG
Source organism: Longimicrobium sp. (assembly GCA_036259455.1). Classification (GTDB taxonomy): domain Bacteria; phylum Gemmatimonadota; class Gemmatimonadetes; order Longimicrobiales; family Longimicrobiaceae; genus Longimicrobium. The sequence continues at coordinate 6,592 of DATABT010000563.1, forward strand.
CTCCCACCGGCCGGTGAACTCATCACCGGCAAAGGCCATGTACAGCGTCACCACGCCGTCGGGCGTATCCGCCGTCACCACCATGTTGTTGCCGTCCACCGCCACGGAGGCGATGGGAAGGTCGGACGTAACGCTGGTCCGCACGGTTCCGCCGTAGGCGTCCGGCTGTCCCGTCACTTCTACGCTCCCCGTGACGGGGCCGCCGTTGACGGTGGTCTCGAAGTCGAAGATTCCGACGGGGTCGAACGGCGGCGGCCCCGGCGGGGTGGACGCGCAGGCGGCGGCGAACAGCACCAGCAGGACGGCGGGCAGTCGCTTCATGGCAGGGCTCCGGACGAGTGTGGGATGGAGCGAAATCGCGATCGCATGAGGCACAAGATTCCGTCTCTTCCGCCGCGCCGCAATCATTTCGTCGCGGCCACGCTCCGGCTGCGCCCCCGCACGCGCCTGCCCGCGGCAACCCGCCACTCGCGGACGAAGCGCGCCAGCGCATCCTCCAGCGGCGGCATCGGCCAGCCGCGCTCGCTCGCCAGCGCCGTGTACAGCGGCCGCGGCGCCGCGAAACCAAAGTCGCGCGTGGCCCGCGGCTGCAGCAGGCGTGCATCCACCCCCGCCAGTTCCGCCGTGCGCCGCGCCAGCTCCGCCCAGGTGACGGCGCCCGGCGTGGCCAGGTGCCAGATGCCGCGCTCCCCATCGATCAGCAGGTCCAGGCAGGCGTTGGCCAGGTCCGGCACGTACGTGGGCGACACCGTCGCGTCGTCCGCCGCGGCGAACGGGCGGCCCGCCTCCAGCTCCCGCAGCGCCGCGTGGACGAAGTTGTGCTCGTCCCACGGACCGAAGAAGGCGGCGGTGCGCACGACCAGCGCGGACGGATGCGCATTCATCACCCGCGCCTCCGCCTGCGCCTTGCTGCGCCCGTACGCGTTCAGGGGATGAACGGCATCGCTCTCCACGTACGGCGTGCCCTTCGCTCCATCGAACACCAGGTCCGAGGAGAAGGTGACGACGGGCAGCCCGCGCGCCGCGCACTCGATGGCCAGCACCGCCGCACCCTCCGCGTTCTCGCGCGGGCAGCGCGCCGGTTCGCGCTCCGCGTCGTCCACGCGCACGTAGCCGGCGGTGTTGACGACGGCCCACGGGCAGATGCCGTCCAGCGCCGCGCGCACCGAATCCGCGTCAGCCACGTCCATCTCCGCGCGCGAGAGCAGGCGGTGCGCGATTCCCCGCACCGTGCACACGCGGGCGAAGGCGCGCCCCAGCGTCCCCGTCGCGCCGGTGATGGCGAGCACGCGCGGCTCGCGGCCTTCCGCGGGACGGGGCCGGGTGCGGCCGGAGGGCGGATAGTGCAGCCGCTCCGGACGGTGCCACCAGCCGCGGACGTCCAGCACCGGGTGCGGCTCCCCCTCCCCCGTGGCCAGGCGACGCGCCATCGCCGCCAGCGCGGTGGGGCGCGGCTCCGGCGCGCGCAGGTCGAAGGCGCCTGCCTCGTAGTGCCCGTCGTCGCGGGTCAGCAGCGAATCCCAGTTGAAGGAACCGAGCAGCGCCCACACCGTCACCGCCCGCACGTCCGCGCCGCGCGCCGCCAGTGATTCCGCCGCGTCCCACACCTCCGCCAGCCAGCGCAGCTGCTCCTCGCGCGTGCAGTCCAGGTGCACCTCCGTCACCGCCAGCGTCAGGCCGTAGCGGCGCCACGCCTCCGCCAGCAGCGCCCGCGGGCCGCACAGGCCGCCGCGGCGCACGCGCACCGCCTCCACGTCCGCGTAGCGCTGGTACGCGTTCCCCCCGCGCTGGCGCGGCGGGTAGCGGCGCACGCGCGTATCCAGGAAGCGCTCGCTGGTCACATAGTGGTTGATGCCAATGACGTCCGGCGGCGTGGCGTTGTCGCGGAACCAGGCCAGCTCGCGCTCCGTGGCGCCCCAGCGGAGCAGGTCCGGCCACAGCGGATGATCCGCATCCACCCGCCCGCAGAGCAGGTCCCAGGTCAGCCAGCGGCGCTCGTTCTCGAACCGCGCCTGGTAGGCCAGGCTGCGCGTCGCGTGCGTCTTTCCAAGGTCCTCCGTCTGCACCAGCCGCGCGTCGGGAGTGACCTCGCGGACGGCGCGCATCGCCAGCACCACGGCGCGCAGCTGCTCCAGCAGCAGGCGCAGGAAGGTGGGCCCGTCGCGGCCGTGGGGATGCCACAAGCCGTAGAGGCCGGTGAAGCGCGCCGTCGTCAGCGGCTCGTTGACGGGCGTGTAGTCGCGGACGTGCGGGTAGCGCCGGGCGAAGGCGCCCGCGTACGCCGCCAGCCCCTCGGCGAAGCGGCCGCCGTCCAGCGTGGCGCCGGGCGGGCCGCTGCCATGGTGCACCAGCCCCGCGATCGGCGTCAGTCCCAGCGCGGAGAGCCGCTCCACGCGCGCGTCCGCCCATCCCCACTCCGCCCGCTCCGGACCGTCCGGCGCGACGCGCTCCCACAGGAACGGATAGCGCAGGGTGCGAATTCCCAGGGCGGCGAAGCGGTGCAGGTCATCCATCCGCTCCGCGTGGCCGCTCCGGTCCAGCTGGTCCAGGTACCGGCCGCCCACGCGGTTGCGGGTGCATTCCACGCCGCCCCACGGCTCAGGCCGGCGCGAGCTCCGCGGCGGGCACCCTGCTTCGCGCATGATTCGCAGTGCTCTTGAGGCCCATGATCTTGCTGTACGTAGAAAGCGCCTGCGCCACCACCTGGTCCATGTTGTAGTACCGGTACGTCGCCAGGCGGCCCACGAACCACACGCCTTGCGTCTCCTCCGCCAGCGCGCGGTACCGCCGGTAGAGCTCGGCGTTCTCCGGGCGCGGCACCGGGTAGTACGGATCTCCGTCGTCGCACGGGTACTCGTAGACGATGCTCGTCTTGGGATGCTCCTGCCCCGTGAGGTACTTGAACTCGGTGATGCGCGTGTACGGGTGCTCGTTGGGATAGTTGACGACGGGCGCGGGCTGATGGACCTCGCGCCCCACCGTCTCGTGCCGGAACCGCAGCGAGCGGTACGGGAGCCTGCCGTAGCGGAAGCCGAAGTACTCGTCGATGGGCCCGGTGAACACCACCTCGCGGCAGGGAACGATCCCCTCCACCTCGCGATGGTCGGTGTTCAGCATCACCTTGATGTTGGGGTGCGCCAGCAGGTTCTGGAACATGCGCGTGTAGCCGTGCAGCGGCATGGCCTGGTACGTGTCGGTGAAGTACCGGTCGTCGCGGCTGGTGCGCGCCGGCACCCGCGCCGTGACCGCCGCGTCCAGCTCCGACGGGTCCATCCCCCACTGCTTGCGCGTGTAGTTGCGAAAGAACTTCTCGTACAGCTCGCGACCCACCCGCCCCACCACCACGTCCTCGGACGTCCGCACCGGGTCGCGCGGCTCCGCCACCGAGCGGAAGAAGTCCTCCACCTGCAGCGCAGTGAGCGAAAGCCCGTACAGCTGGTTGATGGTGTCCAGGTTGATGGGGATGGGGAGCAGCATTCCATCCACGCTGGCGCGCACCCGGTGCTCGTACGGCCGCCAGGCCGTAAAGCGGCTCAGGTACTCCCACACCTCGCGCGAGTTGGTGTGAAAGATGTGCGGGCCGTAGCGGTGGATGAGGATGCCGTCGTCGTTGTACTCGTCGTACGCGTTGCCGCCGATGTGCGTGCGCCGGTCCACCACCAGCACCTTCTTTCCCGCGCCCGCCGCCAGCCGCTCCGCCAGCACGCTCCCCGCGAAGCCGGCGCCCACGATCAGGTAATCGAACATTCAATCCCCCGCCGCCGCGAATCCACCGCGCTCCGCCTCCACCCCTTCGTCCATCCCCTGTGCCACGTCCAGCCGCCCGTCGGCCGCGCCGTCGATCAGCGCGTCCATCTCCGCCCAGGTTCGCTCCCACGACGTCCGCGCCAGCCGCGCGTCCACCCGCGCCAGCCACGCGTCGCGGCCCTCGTCCGCCAGCGCCTCCTCGATGGCGTCCACCCATTCCTCCACGGTGCAGGCGATGCGCACCAGCCCGCCGTCGCCCCACGCGCGCACCACGTCGCGGATCGGCGTCGAGATCGTCCGCTTGCCGGCGGCCAGGTACTCCGGCGTCTTGGTGGGGCTGATGAAGCGCGTGGACTCGTTCCGCGCGAAAAAAAGCGCCGCCGCGTCCCATCCCCCAATGTACGCCGGGAGATCGGGGTAGGATTTCGGGCCGAGGTAATGCAGATTGGGAGCGTGGGGCAGGTCCGCCGCGTCCACCTTGCACACGGGGCCGACCAGGACGATCTGCCACTCCGGCCGCGCGTGTGCGATCCCCCGCACCAGTTCCGCGTCGAACCGCTCGTCCAGCACGCCGAAGAACCCGATGCGCGGATGTGGAATTCCGGCCTGGTCGGCCGGGTCCGCCCGCGGCCCGCGCGCCGCCGCGAAGTGCGCCACGTCGATGCTGCTGGGGAACAGGTGCACGGACGGATGCCGGTTCCGCCGCGCTTCGTACAGGCTGGGCCCGCCGGTAAAGACCAGGTCCGCGCGCCGCATCAGCTCCGCCTCGCGCTCCACCAGCTGCGGCGGCGCAAAGCGGAAGGCGGAGAGCTCGTCCATGCAGTCGAACACGGTGGCCAGCGGGTCCAGGTGTCCCGCCCACCCCAGTGCCATGGGCGTGTAGAACCACGTGACGAAGCGGCCGATCCCCTCTTCCGCCATCCACCCGTCCAGCAGCCGCAGCAGCGCCGCCTCCGTCTGCGCGCCGTCCATCGCCGGCAGGTGGGGTACGATGACCGTCACTCCCTCCGCGCCGCGCGTGACCTCCAGCCGCGGACCCGCGTCGTCGTGGACGGGCTCCTCCCAGAAGAACACGCGGCGGTCGCGGCCGAACCGGCTCATCAGGTGCTGCGGGCGCTGGTAGACGAAGTTCCAGCGCAGGTGCGAAAAACAGAGAAGGTCGGGCTTGCGGGCGCGGGCGGGATCGCCGGCGCCGGGGTGAGAGATCGGCATGCGGGAGCGAATTCGTGGGAGGCGGCACAGCGGGGATCGCGCGCAGAAATTGGCCTTCTGCACCCGTCCTTTGGCAATCGCGGGAGGTGCAACTCGCGTGCCCCCCGAAGAACACAGTGTACTCGTGACGCGGGTTATCTGGCCGTAGTGCACGCAATGCACGTGCGCTGGCGCAAAATGGGTCCGCACCAGCACCGCAGGGGCCCACCCGGGCGGCAGCCGGCGGAGAGAGATGTGGACGACCCCGTTTCCGCATCAGGCCCAAAGGGGATCCGGCCGCGCCAGAAGTTCCGGCATTTCCGTTGCACTTGCGCCATGCGGGAACCCGAAGGCGGGATGTTTCTGTATTATGGTGCAGACCCAACACCGGTTTGCGGAGAAGACGCAGATGATCAAGCCAAACGTGAGGGCGTCGTTCGGCCGGCGCGAGGCGGAGATGCTGCTGGCCCTGGTGGGCCCGGGCGGCGAAGAGCGGCTGCGCGAGCAGGGGCTGGACGCGCTGCTGGACGACACCGCCGTGCTGCGGGCGCTGGTGCGCGGCGACGGGATCAGCATGGCCCCCGCGCCGCTGGTGTTCTACGTGATGGTGCGCCACGCGCTCATGCAGCGCGAGATCCACGACCGGCAGCTGGCGGACTACACCGCCGCCGTGCTGCTGGACTTTGCGCTGGCGGGGCGCGCGCACCGCGTGGACGGCGGCGAGGGAGAGCCCTTCTTCTACCTGGCCGACATCCTGGCCGCGCTGGAGCGCGCCCACGGCGAACGCGAGTTCCTGCTGCGCGTGCACCTGGGCAACTTCGCGCTCTGGCTGGGCGGCGTGTTCCCGGACTTCATCACCACCCGCGTGCAGCGCCGGGGCGCGCCGCCGCTCTCGTACTACGACGAGCTGGGCGCGGCGGGGTACCGCATGGCCGCGGGGAGCGACCTGGCCCTGCGCCACGGCCTGGGCGACGTGCTGCTGCGCGCCGCGGACCGCTTTCAGGACGTGCGCGGCGCGCTCAACTCGCTCAGCGACACGCTCTTTTTCCCGCATTCGCGCGACGCCATCGAGCGCCTGCTGCGCCAGGTGAGCGACGATTTCAGGCGGCACTTCGGGTAGCACCGACGGGACTCGGCAAAGCCGCGTCTTGCGGCGTCGCGCTGCGCGCGGACCCCCCTCCCCAGCCCTCCCCCGCGAACTGCGCGGGGGAAGGAGCTGGTTCGCGGCGCCGGGCGGAGATGCTACCGCGCCGCCAGTGCCGCCCGTGCGTTCCTGCCGGAGAGGCCGTGAGACGGGGCCGCCCGCGGACGCCCCGCGCAGGATCTGTCGAATCGCCTCGATCTCTCCGGCTCCGCACCACCCCCGAAACCCCGTCCACCGCCCCCGCGTAGTTCCCATGCGGCCGGCCGGGGCGCGCGGAACCGCCATCGGCCCGCCACTCCGTGCACGATTCCGCCGCTGGCGCGTTGTAATCACCGCGCGCGGGACGGACCGGAAAACCCCGCGTTTTCCGCGAATTTCTCCCCGCCTCACCCGCCTCGCAAAGTCCCGAAAAACGGAACACTGGCGCAGAGACTGGGTAGGCATGTATCGTTCAGGAACCCGATCCAGAGGTGACCCATGCGACGCTCGTACGGACTGGCCGCCGCGGTGGTGGCTCTCGCGGTCCTGACGGCGGTGAAGCTGCGCGCGCAGCAGGACTGGTCGCCGCCGTCCCGGGAAATGCCCGAAATGCCCGCCTCGTCGCAGCTCGGCGGCGGCTGGCGCGGCTCGCTGGGCACGTGGTTCAGCGGCGCGGACGAGGGCCTCGACGGCATTCGCGCCGTGGGTGAAGAGATGCCGCGCGGAATGGACGCGCGGCCTCGTATGGTGCGCTTCATGGGCGGATCCCGCCCCGTGGCCGCCTGGACGGACCGCAACGGCGACGGCCGTGCGGACCTGGTGGAGATCTACCGGCGCGGCGCCGTGGCGTACCAGCTGATCGATGCCGATTACGACGGCACCGCGAACGTGCTGCGCGTCTACGACGCGTCCGGCGCGCTCGCGCGCGAAAACCGCTACTGACCGATCATTCGAACGTGGTCCCCTCCACCGCTACCGCCCCCACGCTCGTCACCGACGCCGAGCTCCTGGACGCCTACCGCGGCACCACCTGGTCCGTGGAGATGACGGCCGGAGCCGTGGACGTACGCCTGGACGCCCTGGCGGACCCGCAGCTGCGGCCCTCCGGCATCGTCACGGCGTACAATCCGGCGTCCATCGCCCGCACGCCCGAGGAGAACCGCAACGCCGACCAGGAGCTGCTGCGCCACGTGCGCTCGCTGGGCGTGCAGTTCCGGCGCACCGTGGCCCGCGGCGGCAACCCCGGCGCCGAAGAGTGGGAGGAGCCGGGATTCCTGCTGCTGGGCGACGTTCGCCCCCTGCTGGTGGAGCTGGGCCTCGTCTTCGGCCAGAACGCGGTGCTGTGGATCGACTCCACCGGCGCCGTCTCGCTCGTCTGCACCCGGGCCGGCTTTGCCGGAATGCGCCCGGGACAGAAGATCGACCTCT
>DATABT010000564.1:0-5293 GCA_036259455.1 Longimicrobium sp.
AGGGATTCGGGGGAGGGCCGTCGAGGGGGCGTGGCACCTGCCCGGGCGAGTAGATTTCTCAGTCGGCGCCACGAGTTCGTGCACCGGCAGCGATCACGCGACGCCTCCTTCGAAATGACAGCCGCGCGCGAGCGACTTTCACAGGGTGCGCGCAGCGCCGTATGACTCAGGATGACAACGCAATCCGGGCGAGGTCCGTCGGGCGGGCTCGGCACCTGCCCGGGCGAGTAGATTTCTCACTCGGCGCCACAGGTTCCTGCCCGGCGGCGATCACGCGGGCGCCTCCTTCGAAATGACAGGCGCGGCCGAGCTTCATCCGACAGGATGGGCGTAGCCTGCGTGGGCCGACAGGCAGGTCAGGTGACCCTTGTCCATTCGTGCCAAAACAGCGTAACTCCATGCAAATTCAGGAGTAAGGAACAGATGGAACGTCATTTGCTACCGGAGTGCGGTCCAGTTTTTCACACAACCAACAGGTGAACGGCAGGATGAGCGATCCAGTACCCCCGAGGCGGAACCTGCGCCGGGAGCATCCGGTGTTCTTCTGGGGCACGCTGGTGGTGGCGGCGCTGTTCATCGCCGGCGCCGCGGCCATCGCGATGCGGGTGCCGCGCTACCGGGCCGAGACGCAGCACTTCAACGCGCAGCTCACGGAGGCCCAGAAGGCCACCCGCGACTCGCTGCTGCAGCACCAGCAGAAGCGCACGCAGCTGGCGGTGGCCGTGCTGCGCCGCGACATGCGCATCCGCTCGCTGGAGACGCGCAAGCGGCACTTGGCCATCGTGCTGGACGATTCCGTGCTGGAGCTGCGCATGGGCCGCGCGACGCTGCGCCGGGCAAAGCTGACGATCGGCCCGGACAGCACCATCCGCGCGCCCGACGGGCGCACGTGGCGCCTGATCCGTCCCGTGGGCGAGCGCAAGATCGCGGAGCGGCAGAACACGCCCACGTACACCATTCCCGAGTGGGTGTACGTGAGCCGCGGCCAGCCCGTGCCCGCGGAGAGCGAGCGGCGGGTGCGGGGCGGCCTGGGCACGTACGTCATTCGCCTGGACGACGGAACGGAGATCTACAGCAAGCCCAGCGCGGGCCCGCTGGCGGACACGGTAAAGCCAGGCGCCTTCATGGCCCGCGCCCGCGACCTGGCCGCCATCTTCGACGCGGTGGGCGAAGACACGCCGGTCTACATCTACTGAGCGAAGCATCATCATCCGACGTTCGGCCCCGCGGGACGGGGGCCGGAAAGGAGAGCAGGACCGATGGAAGAAAACCAGGAATTCAGGCCGCGCCGGCCGGACGGCATCCCCGAGCGGCGCGACTACACGCCCAAGGGACGGGTGCGGCGCATCTATCACGACTACCGGCGCAGCGCGCTGCTGATGATGCTGGGCGTGGTGGTGGCGGCGGGGCTGTTCGTGGCCACCAGCGCGTGGGCCGTCAATGAGCGGCTTACGCGCCGGGTGACGGAGATGACGTACCTCAAGGACACGCACTCGCTCGAGTTCGTGCGCCGGCAGGAGGCGGAGCGGGTGGCGAAGATCGCCGCGCGCGAGCAGGAGCTGGCCAAGAAGGAGGAGGAGCTGGCGCCGCGCAACACGCCATACATCGTGGTGAGCCTGGCCGAGCGGCGCATGCTGTACCTGCGCGGCGACGACACGCTGTACAGGGCGCCGGTGGCGGTGGGCAGCGGCAAGACGCTGGTGATGGGCGGGCAGACCAAGCGGTTCGTCACGCCGCGCGGCCGCATGTCCATCACCCACAAGGAGCTGAACCCCACCTGGGTTCCGCCCAACTGGCACTACATCGAGTACGCGCGCCAGCGCGGCATGCGCGTGCGCGACATGAGCAACGCGTCGCCCAACGCGCTGGCGGGGTACCCCGCGGGGCGTGTGCCGGTGAGCGGCAACACGGTCATCATACCGCCCTGGGGCAGCCCGCAGCGCCAGCACAAGGGCGTGCTGGGCGTGGCCAAGCTGGAGATGTACGACGGCTACTACTTCCACGGCACGGACAACCCCTCGTCCATCGGCACCGCGGCCAGCCACGGCTGCATCCGCATGCACGCCGACGACATCATGTGGATGTACCGCAACGTGCCCGTCGGTACCGTCGTGTACATCTACTGACGCAGGCCGCGCGGAGGAAGGCGGGAGGACGCGGAGGGGATTCGGCCTCCGCGTCCTCCTTTTTTCGTCTCCGCGTTCCCTACGCCAGCGCGACCGGGGCCGGAGCGGCGGGGTGCGACGCGGATTCGCGGCGCCAGCGGATCCAGGCGCGCAGGGCGTAGTAGGCCAGGAACCCCGCCGGGCCGAACATCAGCGTGAGGAACAGCAGCACGGACTGCACGGGGAGCGGCAGGTACCGGTGCTCCTGGTTGTCGCGAAAGATCATCGTCGCCACCGCCTGGTCGAACGCCAGCAGGTGGATCCACGCGATCAGCGCCACGTCGGAGATGCCCAGCAGCCGCAGCACGCCTTCCGCGCTCCCGAAGTCGCGCATCATCTCCGGGCTGCGCACGATCATCGGCACGATGCCGACGACGTAGATGACGGCCAGCAGCACGGGGAACAGCTCCACGCGCGCGGCCCAGCGCGTGACCCGCCAGCCGGGGAGCAGGATCAGCATCAGCCAGCCGAGCATGGCCACGCCGGCCAGGTTGTACAGGGTGAGGTACATCGCGAGACTCCGGTCGCGTGAGGGGGAATGCGGGGGACGGACGTGGATGATGCGCACGATAACACGCCGCGCGCGTTCCATCCACCGTGCGATTCGCCGGCAGAACCGTGGGGCTGGGCCCGTGCCTCCCAGCCCCGCAACACCGGACGGAAGGTCCTTCGGTCGTGCCGCAACCGCGACGTGATCTGCGGAAACGTCCGCACCTACTGCTGCGTCACGGAGATCGTGTAGCGGCCGGTGCCGTCGGCGAACAGGGGGCCGGCGTGGATCCAGTAGATGCCGTCGTGCGGCAGGGTGATGGTGATGCGGCTGTTGGTGCCCTCGCCGCCGTCGTCGTCCTCCGCCAGGGTGACGCCCGGCAGGCCGTCCTCTCCCTGCGGCTCGCTCACGCGCAGCAGCGTGTCGAAATCGTCGGAGCGCAGGTCGATGGTGAACGTCTCCCCGGCCGAGCCGGAGAACCATTAGATCTCGGCCGGGGCGCCGGCGTCGCTCCGGGGCGCGTCGGTGGGAAGCACGCGGGTGTGCGTCTCGCCGGGGTAGATGCCCCCGGGCGCGCGGGCGAGCGTCTCGCCGGGCTCGTCGACGGTGGCGGAGATGGTGTAGTCGCCGCCGTCCCCCGGGCTCAGCGCGCCGGCCCAGACCTGGTACGTGCCCACCTCCGGGAACGTGACCGTCAGGCGGCTGCTGGTGCCCTCGCCGCCGTCGTCGTCCATCCCCAGCTCGTGCAGATCGCCGTCCTTGCCCCACGCCATCACCCGCAGCACGGGGTCGAACTCGCCGGACTCCATGGTAAAGGTGACGGTGGCGCCCGCCAGGGCGAAGTGCGTCCACACCTGGTAGTACGTCCCGTCGTCCGCGATGATGGCGTCCCCGGTAAGGGTGCGGCCGGTGGGCACGCGTGGCAGCAGTTCGCGCACGGACCAGTCCGACTCCGGCCCGTCACCCGGCGCCCAGCCGACGGTGTCCGTTGTGGTGGTGGTCCAGGCGACGGTGTCGCCGGGCACGTAGATCGTCGTGGCCAGCGCCTCCGTCATCATCCTCGGCGATCTGGCGCCACTCGCCCCCCTCGCCGCGGGCCAGAACGCGCAGCAGGGGATCGAGATCACCCGAGCGCGGGTCGATGTAAACTCGCCGCCCTCGCCGGGAGGGGCAGGGAAATGTGAGATGGATGGCGGACCGCGCCGGGAAGGGAGGCGCGGCCCGGGTCCGGCGGATCAGGGCCGCTCCAGGCGCAGCGTGTAGGCGCCGGTCTCGTCCGCGTCGTACGTCCCGGCGCGGATCACGTACTCTCCATCATGGGCCAGCGTGACGGTGAGGCGGCTGTCGGTGCCCTCGTGGGCGCCGTCGTCGTCGGTTTCCATCGACTCGAACTCGTCGCCCGCCATCCGCCCGAACCGCAGGAACGCGTCGAAGTCCTGCGAGCTGAGGGTGATGACGAAGGTTTCGCCCGCGCGGCCGCGGAAGGTCCACGCGTCGAAGTAGGAGCCATCCCCCTCGCGCCCGTCGCTCTCCGTCAGCCGGCCGTCCAGCGTCTCGCCCGGCGCGATGGGCATGGGCGGGGAAGCCGGGCGCTCGGCCGCGCGCTCCACCAGCAGCGTGTAGGTGCCGGTGTCGCCCTGGTCCACGGAGCTCACGTGGATGTGGTACGCACCATCGCCCGGAAGCTCCACCGTCATGCGGGCGTCGCGGCCGCCCCCGCCGTTGTCGTTGTGCTCCAGTTCCCGGCACTCCCCGGCCTCGTACTCGCCCGCCTTGAGGAACGCGTCGAAGTCTTCCGAGCGCAGGGTGATCACGAGGGTCTCGCCCGCGCGCCCCATGTACGTCCAGGTATCCACGTACGAGCTCTCCTCCTTGCGGTCGCCGCGCGCCAGCTCGCCCGTGACCGCCTGCCCCAGGGCGATGGGGGTGCCCATGGGCGCTTCCGCGTGCTCGTGCTCCTGCGGTTCCACCTCGCCGTGGTCCTCCAGGGTGAGCTCGTAGCCGCCCGTCTGGTCCGCCTCGTAAGACTTCGCGCGGATCTCGTACGTGCCGTCCGCGCTGCCGACGAAGTCCACCTGCGCGTCGGTGCCGCCCGCGCCGTCGTCGTTGCTGGTGCAGTCGTCGCACGCGGAGACGGTGGCGGTGCCCACGGAAAGGTACGCGTCGAAGTCGGCCGAGCGCAGCGTGATGCGGTAGCGGTGGTTGGCCACGCCGGCGAACCGCCAGACGTCGTAGTGCGATCCGTCGTCCAGCGTGGGGTCCGACGCGGTGAGCTGGCCGGTGACGCTCTGGCCGGGGCGGATGGTGTTCTGCGCGGCCGCCGGCGCGGTGGCGAGCAGGAGCAGGCCGAGGACATGAAGTGCGCGGTACATGAACGGAGCCGCTCCGTGGAGGGTTGCGGGAGTGCGCGCGGGGGTGGGGACGGGCCGCGCGGCGGATTCGCGGGGCAGTGCTACCATTCCCGGTGCCACCGCGTTCCGCCGCGGCGACAGAATTAAAGGATGTGCCTCACGCGGAGTCAACGGAGTTGCAGGCGGGAGGGTCGGTCTGCGTCCGCGGGGGGCCCCTTCCCCCGGCCCCATTCCGCTCGTTCCTCGCGGAGAGGGGGGAACCCCGGGGGTTCGCGAAGCTCCCTCTC
>DATABT010000565.1:0-4940 GCA_036259455.1 Longimicrobium sp.
GAGCACCTTGCGGCATCGGCACGCAACACCGCGCCGCACACCAGTCCGCGCCCGCGAAGGCGCCCGCAGCGAACACCCCGCACCCATTCCGTCTTCGCGGTCCGGCCCGCGCGCCCGCTCCCCGGGCGCCGTTTCACGCGCCGACAGGCCGTACCCGCCCGCCCGTGCCGGTTCCGGGAGATGGACACGCCCCCCCGCGCTCCCCGTGGTCGCAATGGTGGCCTCGCTTGGCGGGCTGAACGCGCTGAGCGAGGTGCTCGCCGCGCTTCCCCTGGCCGCGGCGGAGGCGCCGGTGGTGGCCGTGGTCCTTACCGGCCGCGGTCAGGACGGCGCGGCGGGGAGCCTGCACGTGCGCGATTCCGGAGGCACGGTGCTCGCACAGGACCGCGGCACCTCCGTGAACTTCGGAACGCCGGGGGCGGCGCCGCGGGCCGGGGGGTGAGCGAGGTGCTGCCGCTGAACGCCATCGCCCCGCGCCTGGTGCAGCTGGTCGAGCAGATCCAGTACACGAACGAATGAGCACCGCGCAGCAATCGCCCCGCGACCCGCAGTTCGAGTCCCTGCTGGAGTTCCTCAAGGCCAGCCGGAGCTTCGACTTTACGGCCTACAAGCGCAGCACCCTCATGCGGCGCGTGGCCAGGCGCATGCAGGCGGTGGGCATCCAGGGGTTCGACGCGTACCGCGACTATCTGGAACTGCACGCGCACGAGTTCGACGAGCTGTTAAACACCATCCTCATCAACGTCACCTCCTTCTTTCGCGACCACGAGGCGTGGGAGGTGCTGGCCCGCGAGTTCGTACCCGCCCTGCTGGCGCGCAAGGGGCCCGGCGAGCCGGTGCGCGTGTGGAGCGCCGGGTGCGCCAGCGGGCAGGAGACGTACACGGTGATGATGGTGCTGGCGGACGCCATGCAGCCCGAGGAGTTCCGCGCGCGGGTGAAGGTGTACGCCACCGACGCCGACCACGACGCGCTGACCACGGCCCGACAGGGGACGTACGACGAGGACGACCTGGACGAGCTGCCGGCGGGGTACCGCGACCGGTACTTCGAGCGTACGGGCGGCCTGTGGACCTTTCGCGCCGACCTGCGCCGGCAGGTGATCTTCGGGCGGCACGACCTGGTGCAGGACGCGCCCATCAGCCACCTGGACCTGCTGGTGTGCCGCAACGTGCTCATGTACTTCAACGCCGAGGTGCAGTCGCGCATCCTGTCGCGCTTTCACTTTGCCCTGGCCCCGCACGGCATGCTGTTCCTGGGCAAGGCCGAGATGATTCGCTCGCACTCCGACCTCTTCGTCCCCGCCAACCTGCAGGCCCGCGTCTTTCGCAAGACCACGCCGGGCGCCGCGCGCGAGCGGCTGCTGATGGCGGGGCGCGGCGGCGGCCGGCAGCCCCACCTGCCCCCGGCGCAGCAGATCACCGTGCGCGAGGCGGCCCTGAACGCCATGCCCGTGGCGCAGCTGGTGGTGAGCCCGGCGGGGCAGCTGCTGCTGGCCAACGAGACGGCGCGCCGCCTGTTCGCCCTGGCCCCGGCCGACATCGGGCGCCCCCTGCAGGACCTGACCGTCTCGTACCGGCCGGTGGAGCTGCGCTCGCGGATCGAGCAGGTGCTGGCGGAGCGCCGGGCCGTGCACCTGGGCGGGGTAGAGCACGGCGGTCCGGGCGAGGAGCCGCGCTCGTTCGACGTGGAGCTGTGCCCGCTTTCCCCCGCGGCCGAGGAGCTGGTGGGCGTCTCCATCGTCTTCATCGACGTGACCCGCCACACCCGGCTGCAGTCGGAGCTCGAGTTCGCCCACCAGTCGCTGGAGACGGCGTTCGAGGAGCTGCAGAGCACCAACGAGGAGCTGGAGACCACCAACGAGGAGCTGCAGAGTAGCAACGAAGAGCTGGAGACCATGAACGAGGAGCTCCAGAGCACCAACGAAGAGCTGGAGACGCTGAACGCCGAGCTGCAGCGCCGCACCGGCGCGCTGAACGACGCCAACGCCTACCTCTCGTCGGTGCTCACCAGCCTGCGCTCGGCCGTGTTGGTGGTGGACGGCGAGATGCGGGTGCGGGTGTGGAGCCCCAGGATGGAGGAGATGTGGGGGCTGCGCGCCGGCGAGGTGGAGCAGCAGCACTTTCTGCACCTGGACTTCGGCCTTCCGCTGGACCGCCTCAAGCCGGCCGTGCGGGCCGTGCTGGAGGGTCGCGACGCGTTCCGGGAGATGGAGCTGGATGCGGTGAACCGGCGCGGCCGCGCCATCCGCTGCGCCGTCGCCGTCTCGCCCCTGCTCACCCCGCTGCGCGAGATCCGCGGCGCCGTGGTGCTGATGGACGAAGCGGACGCGCAACCCCGTCCCGCGGCGGTCCGCGATGCCGCCGACTGACCCCGGCGCCCCGCCCCCCGGCGACCCCTCGCCGTCGTCCCACGCGCGGTTCGGCGAGCAGGTGGACCGCTCGCAGCAGCAGATTCGCACCCTGGCCCAGGGGTCGCACGGCCGCGGCGCGCCCGACCCGCTGATGGACGAGGCACTGGAAGAGCTGCGCGTCACCGAGGAAGAGCTGCGCATCCAGAACGAGCAGCTGGTCGACTCCCAGGCGCTGGTGGAGGCGGAGCGCGTGCGGTACGAGGAGCTGTTCCAGCTGGCCCCCGACGCCTACCTGGTCACCGACGCCGCGGGGACCATCGCCGAGGCCAACCACGCCGCGGCGGCGCTGCTGAAGGTCCCGGCCAGCCGTCTGCGGGGAAAGCCGCTCGCCGTGTTCGTCCCCGGCCCGGCGCGCGGAGAGTTCCGCGCCCGGATGGACATGGCCGCTACGCTGGGGCGGCTGGACGAGTGGGAGACCTGGCTGCGCCCGCGCGGCGCGGACGGGGCCGTCCCCGTCTCGTGCACGGTGGCCGCCGTGCACGACGCCGCGGCGGGATCCACCGGCCTGCGCTGGCTGGTGCGAGACGTCACCGAGCGCCGCCGCGCGGACGAGGACCGCCGCGCCCTGGCGCGCGAGGAGGCGGCGCACGCCGGGGCGGAGCACCGCCGGGCCTTTCTGGAGACCATCCTGCGGCAGATGCCCGTCGGCGTGCTGATCGCCGAGGCGCCGCACGGCGCCATCGTGATGCACAACGCGGAGGCGGAGCGCATCCTCCGCCATCCGCTGAGCGGCCTGGCGTCCATCGCCGACCATGCGGAGGGCGGCATGGTGCACCCCGACGGGACGCCGTACCGGACGGAGGAGTACCCGCTGGCCCGCGCCCTCCTGCACGGCGAATCACTGGACCGCGCCGAGGTGCTCTACCGCCGGGGCGACGGCACCGTGGCCACCCTGCGGCTGAGCTGCGCCCCCGTGCGCGCCCCGGACGGCACCGTCATGGCCGCCGTCAGCACCTTCACGGACGTAACGGAGGAGCTGCGCTCCACGCGGACGGAGCACTTCCTGGCCGAGGTCAGCGAGGTGCTTTCCTCCTCGCTGGAGCCGCGCGAGGTGCTGCAGGCGCTGGCGCGGGCGTGCGCGGGAACCCTGGCGGACTACTGCATCGTGCACGTGGAGGAGGGCGAGACGGTGCGCGCCCACGGCATCGCGCACGCGGACCGCGCGCGCGAGGAGCTGGTGCGCGGCGTATTGCGCCGCTTTCCCATCCCCATCGACGCGGACCAGCCGGTCATGCGCGCGCTGCGGACGGGCGAGGCGGAGCTGGTGGCCGTGGTGGACGAAGGGGCGCTGCGGGAGCTGTGCACGGGCCCCGACCACCACGACATGGTGCGCGCCCTCGGCCTTTCCTCCGCGCTGGTGGTGCCCATCCGGGCAAAGGGACGTACGCTGGGCGCCATCTCCCTGGCGCGGACCGGCGGGGAGCCGTACGGGGCGGCGGAACTGGCGCTGGCCCAAGAGGTGGCGCGGCGCGCGGCGCTGGCGGTGGAGAACGCGCGGCTGTACGACCAGGCGCGGCAGGCCGTCCGCGCCAGGGACGAGGTGGTCGCCGTGGTCTCGCACGACCTGCGCAACCCGCTGAACGCCGTCCTCATCGCCTCCACCGTGCTGGCGGAGTACGGGGGCGTGGAACGGCTGAACGAGCGCGACCGCAAGCAGGTGGAGGTCATCCGCCGCTCGGTGGAGCAGATGACGGCGCTCGTGCAGGACCTGCTGGAGGTGAGCTCGCTGGAGAGCGGGTCGGTGGAGATGAACCCGCGCCCCTGCGCCCCCTCCGTGCTGGTCTGCGCCGCGGAGGAGATGTTCCGCCCCGTGGCGGAGGAAAAGGGGGTGGTGCTCACCGCGGGTGACGCGGTGGACATTCCCCCGGCGCAGGCGGACTACGGGAGGATGCTGCAGGTGTTCGGCAACCTGGTGGGGAACGCCATCAAGTTCACGCCCGCCGGCGGCCGCGTGGAGGTGGGCGCGGAGCGGGCGGTGGACTACGTGCGCTTCTGGGTGCGCGACACGGGTCCGGGGATCGAGCGCGAGCACCTGCCGCGGCTGTTCGACCGCTTCTGGCAGGCGAGGCGGGGCGGCAAGGCGGGCGCGGGACTGGGGCTGGCGATCGCCAGGAGCATCGTGGAGGCGCACGGCGGACAGATCTGGGCCGAGAGCACCCCCGGCGAAGGGAGCACCTTCCACTTCACGCTCCCCATCGCGTAGAGGATCGGCGTCACCCGGCGCACGCGGGGGAAAAGAGCGGGGACGCGGGAGATGACATCGAGCCCTCCGCGTCCCTGCTTCGTTCCTCCGCGTGATGCTATTCCCGGTCCTCCCTCATCATCCCGGCGGCCAGGATCGTCCCCACCACCACGCCGCCGATCCCCAGGAGCAATCCGCAGAACACGGCCATGGCGCCTGCGCCGCCGCCCAGCATCAGCCCCGTCAACCCTCCCCCCACCACCCCGAGCAGCCCGCTGCCGAACGTCACCCGCAGCACTACCCGCACCGCCTCGCCGCGCTGCGCAGGGGCCGGGTCCGGAGCGGGT
>DATABT010000566.1:0-6677 GCA_036259455.1 Longimicrobium sp.
AAAGGTCCACCGCGCGTCCGCACCCGCCGGCTGCGCGGGGGCCGCGTCCGGCCGCACGCCGGCCAGGTAGAAGCGCCCGGCCCGCATCAGGTACTCGCGCGGCGCGTCCGGGCGCGGGCTCCAGCGGACCTCCAGGTCCTCGGTGGGGGCGGTGCTCTCCGCCTCCCACTGCACGCGGCCGGTCTCGGTGATGCGGCTGTCCCGCGGCCCGCTGAAGCCGGTGCCGATCTGCTGCTCGTGCGGCAGGGGCGTGAACCGGGCGTCCACGCGCAGCATGCCGATGCGCGGCAGCCCGCGCAGGGGCACGCGGAAGGTGCGCACGCCGCCCTCCAGCGGCAGCAGGCGCGTGTAGCCCAGCACCACGCGGACGGTGGCGCCGGCCTCGATGGGAAAGATGCGCGCGCTGAAGCGGTTGCCCTGGTCCTGCTCCAGCAGCGCGGGGTCGCGCATCTGGTGCAGGATCTCGGCGTAGACGCGGTTGGCGCGCAGCCGCTCCACCACCTCGCCCTCCATCAGCCGGCCGTTCACCTCCTTGGCGAAGCGGCTTACGGTGGCGCCCTCCGGCAGCACCGCGCTGAACCGCCCCTCCATCCGCCGCGGATGCGGGTTGCGGAAGACGATCTCCATCTCGGTAAGCGAGAACACCCCCTGCACCGCCGCCCGCACGTTCAGCTCCTGGATGACGAGCTCCTGCCCGTCGGGATCCGACAGCGCAATGGGCGCGGGCGTCTCCTGCTGCGCGCCCAGCGGCACGGCGAGGAGAGGCAGCAGCGCGAGGAGGATGCGGGCGTGTCGTCGCATGAAGCGTTGGGGGTCTGGATGGGTGCGGCCGGCGGGAACGTGCGGCGCACGCAAGTTGGGCTGCGTTCAATCGACACGCAACGTACCCCGCGCTACCGGCACTTTGTTCACGGGAGTTTGATGAGGGAACGCGGCGGGACCCGGCGATCTGACCGGGCTCTTCACGCCGGAGACGAGCACGCGGCGGAAAACTCGATGAGGTCCGGCCTCTGCGACGGGAACCCTGGTGGGTGGATGCGAGCGTAGCCTGGTGGGGGGCGACGGCGCGGCGAACATCTCCTGCGCGACCGTATGCGCCGCATTGCGTTCGCGGAATGGAGGCTGACGGGGAGGGCGCGGCGTGGGGGGGGGAGCCGGCGATGCCCTCTGCCCGCGCGCGACATCAAGCGTGCACCCGCGGCTGGGAGCTGCAAGGCCACCCGGCGTGCCTGCACCTGGCCGGGGGGAACGGTTTGCGACACACCGGGTATACAGGTGCTCGCCCGGGGAGCGTGGCATCCCCGACCGCGAAACGCCCGCGGCTTTGACGTCAGCGCTGACGTCAGGCCGCGGGCGTTTTTTCGTATCCCCCACCTCCAACCTCCGGAGCGCACGCCGCGCCGCCGGAACTCTTCGCGGGCGCGGCGCGCCCAGCCAGCAGAAAGGCGGTCAGCATGACCCCCAGAGAACAGCACAAGCAGCAGATTACCCGCGTGGCCGGCGAGCTCAGCCCCGCCGTCAAGGAGCAGGCGCGCACCCGGTGGAACCAGGTGCACACCGCCGAGCGCAACGAGGGCGGCCGCCACGTGTGGCGCTTTCGCTCGGGTCCGGGCGAGGGGGAGCGTTTCCTGCACATCGAGCATCGCGCCATGGTGCAGGGCCGCAACGCCGCCTCGCTGCTGGAGCAGGTGCAGTCCGGACGCTGGCTGGACCGGCTTGCGCAGGGTCCGGAGACCGCCGTTCTCCTTGCGCCCGACGGCGAGCTTACCGCGCTCCCCGCGCGGTAAGCGCACGGCGGGGCGGCGCCGCAGGGGCGCCCGCCCCGCACCCGAACCTTACTTCTTTTCATGCGCGCGACCGTGAAGATCCCCATCGAGTGGCTTACGCAGCGGGCCGAGGACGTGCCCACGTCGTACCAGCGCAACCTCAAGCCCCAGGCCGCGCTCCGCACGCGCATGGCGTGGCAGAAGCTCAAGCGCGACGCGCAGGACGGCGACGAGCTGTGGGCGTTCAACAGCCCGTCGGGCTCGTGGAGCGGACAGAGCCAGCACGCCGGATACGCGCTGGTGCGCGAAGGCCGGATCGTGGAGTCGGTTCTGGTCACCGACTGACGGATCCGCGGCGGATGGCGTCTCACCGCGTGCGGGGGTTGACACCGGCGCCCGGGGAGTATAGATTCAGTACTTCGGCAAGCGGATGCCGCACAGCGGCTGAAAACCAGAGGACGAACGGACCTGGGATGCTACTGTCCCCAGGTCCTTTTTGTTGTTCCGTTGATGATGCCCCACGCGGGGGGTGCCGGGAAGCCCGCGACGCACGACTGCTCGGTGAGTACGGAATTACCGCGCCCCACGACGGTCAGCAAAGCACAACAGGAGTTCGGTATGCGTACCATCGGAACCGTGAAGTGGTTCAACGACAGCAAGGGCTTCGGCTTCATTACGCCGGAGAACGGTGACAAGGACTGCTTCGTCCATCACTCCGCCATCCAGGGCGGCGGCTTCAAGTCGCTGGCCGAGGGCGAGCAGGTGGAGTTCGACGTGGTGCAGGGCTAGAAGGGCCCCGCCGCCGAGAACGTGACGCGCGTCGCCTGAGCCAACCGGCCCGGGCAGGCGCAAGGGGAGCCGTCCCGCACGGGACGGCTCCTTTCTTTTTTTCAGAGTCGGAGACGGGAAGGGCAGGAAAGATGAGCAGGATGAGACTGATGCAGGCGGGAGACGCCGGCGCGACCGCGCTGGAGTGCCTGTACTGCGGGGCGCGGGCGGAATGCCGCCCGCCGTACGCGGTGGTGTACTGCCACTGCCGCAGCCGGGCCGCCAGACCCCGCGCACAGCGCGCGGACGCGGAGCGGCAACTGGCCGCCTGAAAGCGGAATGACGAGCGGCCCCGGCGAGCACATCGCCGGGGCCGCTTTGCGTCACCCCCCCCTCCCTCACCCCTTGCCCGGAGGGTGTCATCAAACCTCCCGAGGGACGAGTCATCCTGAGAGGGTGTCGAAAATCTCTCCCCGGCACGATGTCATCCTGAGGGAGCCGCCGCGCAAGCCCTTGTCGGTGCACGATGTACGGCGGCGGCCGAAGGACCTTGCCGGCAAAGCGACAGGCCCGCTCCGGTGCGAGGGACTGGAACTTCGCTTCGCGGACAAGCCCTTTGGTCGCGCAGAAAGCGTTGTGCACCATGCAGTGCCGTGAGGGTGCTCCCTCAGGATGACGTCACCTGCTTCTCGGTGGATGAATCCTAACGCCTCCGGGGATGGAAGGAGAACGCTGGGCGAGCGCGGAGCGGGAAAACGGGTCACCAGCACGGGTGAGTAGATTTTCTCAGTCGGCGCCCGGGGTTCGTGCACCGGCAGCGATCGCGTGGGCGCCTCCTTCGAAATGACAGACGCGGCGTGGGCGGATTTCATGGTACAGCGTGCGCGCCAGCTTCCCGCGCAAGGCGTAGCAACATCCTCTCAGCCTCAGAAGCGCACGCCGAAGTGCACCGAGAGGCCGGGGAAGTTGTTGCGGGAGGAGAGGGCGCGGTCGTAGGTGCTGGTGTGCGTGAAGTTGGCGCGCATGACGAACCAGTCCTTCGCCACCGCCACGCCCGTGTTCACGCCCCACCCCAGGCCCATCCGCGTCTCCGCCGCCTGTCCGCCGGGCGTCAGCCGTTCGCGCTCCCAGACCACCGTGGGCTGGATGTACGGCACCACCGACACGCCGCGGCCCAGCTCGAGCTCGCGGCCCAGGCTGATGCCCACGGGCACGCGCAGGCGCTGGTATCCTCCCAGGATCTCGTAATTGTCCGTGCGAAGGCGGTCCGTGGTCGACCACGAGCTGCCCGCGTGCTCGCTGTACTCGTAGTCCGTCCACTGCACGCCGGCCGTGACGCACAGCGGCAGGCGCGAGCGCGGCAGGCGCACGGCCGCCTGCACCTCGCTCTCGCTGATCTCGTCACTCTGGGCAAAGGCGTCCAGGGAGCGGTGCTGCAGTTGCACGGACGCGCCCGGCGTCTGGTACGCGAACGAGACGCCGGGGCCGCTGGCGCCGTCGGTTCCCTCCAGCCCCAGCGAGAGGACGCCGCGGCCGCCGGGCAGGCCCACGCACTCCTGCGCCCGCGCGGGCGGCGCGACGGCGGACAGGGCCAGCACGGAGAGCGACGTGGAAATCAGACGAAGGGTGGGTCTCATGGGCATCCTTTCGTGGAAGGTGGCCGCCGAGGTACGGGCGTTCTACTTCGTTGTCTCACATACAGTTCCGTACGCGTCATTCCTACACGCGCGACACGCCGCATCCGCGTGGAAGCGACACGCCCCCGCGCGGGGAGCGCCGGGGCGTGTGGTCGTTCCGCCCGGAACGGACGGTGTCAGCCGGGTGCACCGGCGGGAGGGGGAAGCGCCAGGTGGAACGCGCCGTCCTGCACCGGAAAGGCCCGCTTGACGTTACCTGCGCGACAGGTCCCCGTGCCGGAAAACCGCCCCGACACCCGCTGCGAGGTGCGGCGAGTGATGTACATCTTCCCGTTCTCGACGACGCACGATTCCGTGAGCGCCCCGGACTCGGACCGCGTGGTCAGGTACGGGGTGGTGCAGGGGAGGCGGTCGGAACCCGGGCAGGTCATCGCTTCCGCCGTGCCCAGGGCCACGGAGTCCGTGTCGGGACGGTTCGGCACGTACGTGGTGATGCCCGTCCAGCCACCGCCCGCGCGCTGATGCGCGCTGACCACGAGCACCACGTGCGGGGCGCCGGAGCTCCGGTGAACACCCGGGCCCCGGGCGTGGAAAACGAGGTGCCGGCGGGCTGCTGCCCTTGCGCCGCGAAGCTCTGCCACCCGCCGCTTCGCTGGCGGTATTGCGCGGTGAACGAGATTTCGTCCGGCAGTGAATCGACGGCGTTTCTGGAGCACGCGGCAACAGGAGCAGCGCGAGAAGGCGGGGCGGGATGCGCATGGATTCAGGAGGGCGTCGGTGCGAAACGGTTGGGAAATCGGGTGGATAGTGATGCCGGGCCAGCCCATCGCGTGACCCCCTGGCGCGGCGACACGCGAAGCGCCCCGAACCGTACATCTGAAAACAAGCGCCGCACCCTGGAAATCCTCATATCCTCACGGGCCGATCGGGGGACTGGCAAAGAGTCCGGAAACCCACGCCGGCTGTCGTGAATGCACCTGGCTGGACGTTCTCTAACCGGCGCTTTCCCCGCATGCCCCACCCATATTCCTGCCGAGGAGACCTCATGCCCACACTCCTGTCCGGACGCGGACACACCGCTCTCCTGGCCCTGCTGGCGACGGCGGCCGTCGCGCCCGCGGTTCAGGCACAGCAGCATTCACGGTTTCAGGTGGAAGCCTCGCTGGACCACACCGGCTCCACCTCCATGAGCAGCGTCATCGCCGAGGGGCCCACCGGCGGCTTCGAGCTCGACCAGGTGGAGGCCGTGCGCTACTCCCTGGGAGCGTCGGCGCTGGCGCGCGTGGCACCGCGGACGTCGGTCCGGTTCGGGCTTTCGCTGGCCAACCGCGGCTTCACGGAGCGCACCCGCGTGAGCACCATCGAAGGGCCTGAAACCGATGAGCGGCAGGTGGACTTTCTGTACCTGGGGGTGCCGCTTACCCTGGGTTACAACCTGGTCAACCCGCGTCCCGGCCTGAAGCCGTTCCTGGAGGCCGGCATCATCCCAGAGCTGCTGGTGCGGGAAGACGAAAGCGAATTCGAGTACGACCTGCGCGACACCGGGCTCAGCTACCTGGTCAACGCCGGCATCAAGTACAACCTGGAAGACGGCCGCGCGATCATCCTGGCCCCCGAAGCGCGCATCGCCGCGGGCAACTATTCCCGCCACCGGACCGGCGCGCTGGACTACCGCCCCGTCACCGTCGGGCTCAAGCTGGGCGTGCAGTTCTGACGCGGGCCGGAGCAGACGAAGGATCTCAGAGCGTGTTTGAGGATTCATGCACCGAGAAGCAGATGATGTCATCCTGATTCATTCGGCGCTACGCGCACCCTGTGTGATGAAAGGTCGCTCGCGCCACGGCTGTCATTTCGAAGGAGGCGCCGCGTGATCGCTGCCGGTGCAGGGACCCGTGGCGCCGACTGAGAAATCTACTCGCCCGGGCAGGTGCCACGCCCCGCTCGACGGACCTCGTCCGGATTCCTTTCTATTCAGAAGCAGGGGATGTCATCCTGAGGGAGCGCCCTCACGAAATCTGCATCCTGCACAATGAGCCTGGGCGCGACCGAAGGACCTTGTCCGCGAAGCGAAGTCCCAGTCCCTCGCACCGAGCGAGCCTGTCGCTTTGCCGGCAAGGTCCTTCGGTCGCCGCCGAATAAAGTGCATCGACAAGGACTTACGCGGCGGCTCCCTCCTGAGGAGGTTGCCTCGGCAGAACGCCTGATCGCCCGCAACAACCGACTTTCTGATGTGATGGGAGGCGCCCCGCGTCTACAGGCGCTGAATAAAAAGGGATTCGGGCGAGGTCCGTCGAGGGGGGCTTGGCACTTGCCCGGGCGAGCAGATTTCTCAGTCGGCGCCACGGGTGCCTGCACCGGCAGCGATCACGCGGGCGCCTCCTTCGAAATGACAGCCGAGGCGCGAGTGACTTTCATCCGACAGGGTGCGCGTAGCGCCGAATGACCGAGGATGACATCGTGCGGGGAAGAGATTTTTCAACACCCTCTCACGCTCACGTACAGCCGC
>DATABT010000567.1:0-3052 GCA_036259455.1 Longimicrobium sp.
ATCTCCGCATCCACGCCCGCGGATCCAGATCCCCATTAAGCCACACGCCCCGAGATGAGCCGCATCCTGTTGATCCTCGCCGCGCTCGTGCCGGCGTGCGTGCCTGCCCGCGCGCAGGGGCTTTCCGTCCGTCCCGAGCAGGAGGTGCGCATCCAGGCGCCGGGAGCCGGGCTGCGGCGGCTGACCATCGTCACCGTGATGGAGGTGAAGGCGGACACCCTCGTCGTGCAGACGGCGGTGCCCGTCCGGCTCCGCAGCGGGCGGGAGCTGCGGCAGCACGCCGTTCCGCTGGCGCAGGTGCGGCGGCTGGACGTGCTCGCGGGCACGCGCAACCGCGCGGGCGGCATGGCGAAGGGCGCGGTGATCGGCGCGGGCGCGGGGGTGCTGGGCGCGCTCTTCCACAAGAGCTTCTCCAGGCGCGAGATCGTCTACGAGGAGTGCCCCCCGGAGGATCTGGAGTGCTTCTTCGAGCCGGACCGCTCGCTCTCGCCGTACGATCACACGCAGTCGGCCGTCATCGTCGGCGCCGGCGCGGTGCTGGGGATGGTGGTGGGTGGCATCAAGCCCGGCCGCAGCTGGCGCTCCGCACTGCCGTTGCCGGTGGAGGCCGCCGTGGGCCCCGCGCAGGGCGGCGGCGTGCGGCTGGAGGGCACCATCCGCTTCTGACGGGTCGGCACGCTAGCGGATGATCGTGCGCGCGGAGCGGCTGAAGCCGCCGCAACGACAGCGGAAAGCCCCACAATCGCCGTGGGGCTTCAACCGCGGAGTTCCCATCGGCGTCATCCTGCGTCACTCGGAGCTACGCGGCACCCTGCAGGAGGAACGTCGCTCGCGCCGCGGCTGTCATTTCCAAGGCGGCGCCCGCGTGATCGCTGCCGGTGCAGGAACCCGTGGCGTCAACGGAGACATCTACTCGCCCGGGCAGGTGCCACGCCCGCTCGGCGGGCCTCGCCCCGATCCCTTCTGTTCAGAGAATTCCGAGCCCTGAAAATGGACATCTTCATCAGCTGGTCCGGCGACCGCAGCCGGTTCGTGGCGAGCGCGCTGAAGACGTGGATCAGCGACGTGTTCCTGGACGTGCGCCCGTGGATGTCCGCCCACGACATCGAGGCGGGCGCGCGCTGGGGCGCCGAGCTGGAGGCCAAGCTCGAGGCCTCCAACTTCGGCATCCTCTGCCTCACGCCCGAGAACCTCGATGCCGCCTGGCTGCTGTACGAGGCGGGCTCGCTGGCCAAGGCCGTCAGCAAAGCCCGGGTGGTGCCCTACCTGGTCGAACTCAAAGCTACAGATGTGGCCGGACCGTTGGCGCAATTCCAAGGAGTCGCGGCGGATACCGAGGGCACGTTCAAGTTGCTCCAGGCCGTGGACGCGCTTCGCGAGCAGCCGCTGGAAGGTGAGCGGCTGCGGCGGCAGTTCGAGAAGTGGTGGCCGGACTTGGAGGCGCAGTTGGGCAGCATCCCCCCGCCTCCGCCGGGAACGCCGGTTCAGCGCTCGGACCGCGCTCTGCTGGAGGAGATCCTGGAAGGGATTCGGCGTCTGCAAAGGCCGTCGAACAAACCGGTCCCCGTTCTCACTCCCGCTCCTGGAGCGATGCGGTTGTCCTGGCTGCTTCCCGAGCTAACGGATGAGGGGCTCCGGGAGTTTGCGCGTGAGCTTCGGCAGGAATACCTGGACTCCCCGGCCGGGGACGCGCCGCAGACAATCGTCGCGTACGACAATTTGTTGGCTGCGCTTAACGAAATGGTGCGCCGCGGCCTTGCCCCCACTCCGAATGAAGCCGAGCGTACCATTCGAGAGGTGCGAGGCGGTTCGTCACCGGAAATCTGAACCTCTGGTTCATCGCGGATCCGGTTGCAGGGCGCATGCATTCGTCGCCCCGCACGGTGCGAACTGTCATTCCGAGGGAGGCGCCGCGCGAACGCGCTCCGCGCGCAAATCCATGGCGCCGACGGAGGAATCTACTCGCCCGTGCTCGTGGCCCGCTCCAACGCTGTGGACTCGCCCGGAGATCGCGGGGACGGTTCCCGCACGCGGACGACCCACCTGCTCCGCACAGTAGATTCCTCGGTCGGCCCCGCGGGCATCCGCCGCGGTGCAGGATCGCGCGGGCGCCTCCCTCGGAATGACAATTCCGCGCGGCTGCAACCAGATCTACGAAGAACCGAAACTTTCGCCGCGCCGATTGCGTCGGGAGGTCAGCGCAGGCCGCGCACGTCCGGCGACCGAAAGCCGGAGGCGGACCGGCGCGAAAAGTCAGACCCGAATCGAACGATGCTCACCGCGCAGGCGACTCGCTGGCAGTACACCATGCTCACCGTCGACGTCTACAACTTTGCCCGGGGGCCCCGCGTGGACCCGGCGGAGATCGGCGGAAACCTGAACCGGCTGGGCGGCGAAGGGTGGGAGCTGGTTTCGATGATCGACGTGAACGCCGGCCAGGGCGGCACCTGTGACCTTGTAGCCGTGTTCAAACGCCCCGCCTGCCACGCGGCGGGCACGGTGGATCGATAAGGACCGGGACGGGCGCCTCGCACGGGGCGCCCGTCGCGCGTTCTGCCCGGAGCAAGCGGTTGACTGGACGCACGAAACACCTTATTATCCCCGCCTTCGACGTCTTTCCGCTCCCAGGGCCGCACGCGCCGCGGCGGGCCACAGGCCCGTTGCCGCTCCGCATTCGGACCGCTCGAATTCTGTCTCTACCACCATGAAGAAGATGCCATTCCGTGTGCTGCTGCTGCTGCTGCTGCTG
This sequence comes from Longimicrobium sp., assembly GCA_036259455.1. Taxonomy (GTDB): domain Bacteria; phylum Gemmatimonadota; class Gemmatimonadetes; order Longimicrobiales; family Longimicrobiaceae; genus Longimicrobium. Next base: position 2,750 of record DATABT010000567.1, read on the forward strand.
CTTTCTGCGCTCCTGCTCACCGATCCCGCCGCCGCGCAGGTAAACCTGCGGCTGGAGCAGCGCGTGCGCATCACCGCGCCCGCGGCCGGGCTCACCCAGCCCACCACCGGCACCGTGGTGGGCTTTCGCGGCGACAGCGTGTTGCTGCAACTGCGCGCGGCGCAGGTGCAGGTGCCCATGGGAGCCATCTCGCGAATCGAGCGCAGCCGCGGCCGCTCGCATGTGTGGACCGGGGTGGCGGGCGCCCTGATCGGCGGCGCGGCGGGCTACGGGGCGGCGAAGATCGCGGACAAGGATCCCTGG
>DATABT010000568.1:0-1707 GCA_036259455.1 Longimicrobium sp.
TCGGCACGAACCGGGCGAGGATGACCGCGAGCCCGCCGAAGCGCTCGAAGAACGCGTTGGTGCGTTCGACGTTCGCCTTGCTGAAGAGCCCGGTCTCTTTCCGCTCGAAGATCTTGGGGCCCGCCTTATGGCCGATCAGATACCCGACCTCACCGCCGGCGAAGGCCGCGAACCCGATGGCGAGGCACACCCACCAGATGTCCACCGGGAAGTCCGGCCGGAAGGCCAGAAGTCCCGTGATGATGAGCAGCGTGTCACCGGGCAGCAGGAACCCGACCAGCAGCCCCGTCTCGGCGAACACGATCAGGCAGACGCCGAGGAGCGCGTACGGCCCGAAACCGGTCACCAGCGTCTCAGGATCGAGCCAGGGGATGAGCGCGGAAGGGTTCACAGCGGGGGCTCCAGACGTCGAGTGGCGCTAGTGCGGAAGGTGGGACTTGAACCCACACGCTCGAAAGCACAGGAACCTAAATCCTGCGTGTCTGCCAATTTCACCACTCCCGCGAGTGCCCTTGTCAGTGTACTGGCGGAGTGTCGGCGGCCGTTTTTGCGCCCGCGTTCCGGTGTGGCATACTCGATGAGTTGTCCGACGGCCCCATCGTATAGCGGCCTAGTACGCCGCCCTCTCACGGCGGTAACGCGGGTTCGAATCCCGCTGGGGTCACAACACGAAAAGCGCCCGGCTCGCCGGGCGCTTTCTCGTTCAGGCGGCGAGCCCGTAGACGCGCCGTCGGTACGCGTCGAACTGGCGCCGCCCGTAGAGCCGGTAGATCACACGCACCATGGCGGGCGCCTGCCGGAGCAACTGGGGGCGTTCCTCCTCCGGCATGGTCTCCAGAAGGAACCCCAGCAGGACGGGGAACTGACTTGCCCGGATCCCCTTGGCAGCTCGCTTCCCGACCGCATCCCACTCCTCCTGCGACCAGCTCTGCGCGATCGCCGGAAGGATCTTGGCCTCCTCCTGCCCCAGGTGATCGAACAGCACCTCGTTCACGGCGCGGATCCTCCGGGCGACCGATTCGGCGTCCTGATGGGATGCGCCGGCACGCCAGGCGGGGATGCTCTCCTCCAGCTCGCCCAGGAGTTCGCCGACGCGCTTGTGATGGGCGCGCATGAGAGCCACGTGCACCGCGCACGCCGGGGTCCGCGCGGAGAGCTTGTCCCAGATCGTCACGTCCTCGGTGTGGTGGTGGTGATGCAGGAACCGGGTGAATGTCTCCACATGGTCCGCGACGATCGCCGCGCGCGCCGTGTCGCCCACCGGCACCGACTCCACCAGGCCGGGAGCGTCGCGGTAGATACGTCGCAGCAGCGCGTGGACGAGCAGCATGTCGCTTGTGTCGCAGAGCGGCGCCGGCGCGCCTTCCGCCGTGATCTCCTCGGTCATCACCCCTCCTGGATGAGAAATGCTGAGGAGCGTAATCGCGCGTTCAGGTGTCCCAACAGGGCCGAAGGTCGCGCCGGACCCGTAACAGTGCGTAGCAGGTTCCCGCGGGCCGCACGAGAAGCGCAAGATGGAAACACACAGCACCCGGAGGCTCCCATGACCCGCACGTTCTTGTCCCGATCCCTGCTTCCCGCGGCGGCGCTCGCCGCGGTGTTCAGCCTCACCGCCTGCGCCGGCGGTGGATCCGAGGCCCCAGGCGGCGACCCGTCCGCCGAGGCGTCGGCGGAGTACGTGACCGTGAGCTTGCCCTCGGTCACGTA
>DATABT010000569.1:0-3934 GCA_036259455.1 Longimicrobium sp.
CCCCCAACCCCGCGCCCCAACCCCCGGAGGTGTGGCGCGAGGGACGGCTCACGGATCGGCGATGGGCGTTCGCGCGACCGCGAGCCGCCCCCTGAGTCCGCGAAGGCGGGCTTCGTGAATTTCCAGCCGCGGTTTCAATTCAACCGCCAGTTCACCTCTGGCCGCGTTCATGCGCTGAGCCCCGCCGCGGCGGCATCCATCAACAACCCCTGGATCGGTTCGCACGACGGCGAGCCGCCCGCCCGCGCACACGAAGTACGTTCTCGATGACCGACATCCCTCCCTGGCCCGGCGACGGCGGCCAGACGGGGGCGCTGATCCGCGCGCACGACTGGCCGGCGACCCCGCTGGGGCCCATCCACCAGTGGCCGCGGAGCCTGCGCACCGCCGTGGACATCATGCTCGCCTCCCCGGCGCCCACCGCGGTCATGTGGGGGCCGGAGCACGTGCTGCTGTACAACGACGCGTACGTGCACGTCGCGCGGGAGCGGCATCCCGCCATCTTCGGCCGGCCGGCGCTGGAGGGGTGGGCGGACGCGCGCGACTTTCTGGAGCCCATCTTTCAGCGCGTGCTGCGCGACGGCGCGCCGGCCGTGGTGCGCGACCGGCGCGTTCCCCTGCGCGGCGCCGACGGCACCGTCCGGGAGCGCACCTTCCGGGCGACCTTCTCCGCCATCCCCGGCGACGACGGCGCGCCGGGCGGCATCTTTCATCCGCTGGAGGAGACGACGTCCACCGCGGGGATGATGGACGCCCTGCGCGAAAGCGAGGACCGCCTGCGCCTGACGCTCGGCGCGGCGGACCTGGGCATCTGGGACCACGACCTGGGGACGGACCTCTTTCACCTGGACGGACGGGCCCGCGCCCTGTACGGCCTGCCCTCCGTAGCCACGTCCGCCGAGCTGCTGGGCCGGGTGGACCCGGAAGACCGCGAGCGGCTGGGCGGCGAGTTCCAGGCGGCGATGGACCCCGCCGTCCGCGGCCCGGTAGACACGGAGTACCGGGTGACGGACGCGGAGGGCGCCGTCCGCTGGCTGCGCGTGCGGGGGCGCGTGTACTTCGCGGGCGAGGGTGGGGAGCAACGGCCCGTCCGCGGGCTGGGCACCGTGCAGGACGTCACCGGCGAGCGGCGCACCCGCGACGCCCTGCGCGAGAACGAGGAGCGGCTGCGGCTGGCGCTGGACGTGGCGGAGCTGGGGACGTGGTCGTGGGACCTGGCCACCGGCGCGGGCGAGATGGACGCCCGCGGCGCGGAGATCGTGGGCCTGCCGCCCGGACCCCTGCGGAACGTGGGCGACGCCCAGCGCGCCAGCATTCACCCGGACGACCTGCCCGCCGTGGAGGCGCTCGTAGCGGCCGGCCTGGCGAGCGGCCAGCCCTTTGACCTTCCCTACCGCGTGGTGCACCCCGGCGGCGGCGTGCACCACGTGGCCTCGCGTGCCCACGCCATCCGCGACGCGGAGGGGCGGCCGGTGCGGCTGGTGGGCACCAACCGCGACGTGACCGCCGAGCGCGAAGCCGAGGCGCGGCTGCGGGCGAGCGAGGAGAAGTACCGCACCCTCTTCGAGTCCATCGACGAGGGGTTCTGCGTGATCGAGGTGCTCTTCGACGACGCCGGCGAGCCCGTGGACTACCGCTTCGTGGAAGCGAATCCGGCGTTCGCGAGCCAGACCGGGCTGCGGGACGCCACCGGCAGGACCATGCGCGAGCTCGTTCCCTCGCATGAGGCGCACTGGTTCCAGATGTACGGACAGGTGGCGCGCACGGGCGAGCCGGTGCGCTTCGAAAACCGCGCCGAGGCCCTGGGCCGCTGGTACGACGTGTTCGCCTTCCGGGTGGGCGAGCCGGGGGAAAACCGCGTGGCCGTCCTCTTCGACGACGTCACCGGGAAGCGGCGCGCGGCGGAGGAGCGCGAGCGGCTGCTGGCGGCGCTGGAGGTGGAGCGCGCGCGGCTGGTGGAGGTCATCCGCCGCGCCCCGGCGTTCATGGTGGTGCTGCGCGGGCGGGACCACGTGCTGGAGCTGGTGAACGACGCCTATCAGCAGCTCATCGGGCACCGCGACGTGGCCGGCAAGCCGCTGTTCGACGCGGTGCCCGAGGCGCGCGGGCAGGGGTTCGAGGAAAAGCTGGACCGCGTGCTGGAGACGGGCGAGCCGTTCGTGGGACGCGGGCTTCCGGTGGTCCTGGAGCGCACTCCGGGCGCGCCGCCGGAGGAGCGCATCATCGACCTGGCGTACGTGCCGCTGACGGAGGCCGACGGCACCCGCACCGGAATCGTGGTGCTGGGAACGGACGTCACGGAGCAGGCGCGGGCGCGGCGGGAAGTCGAGGCCGCCCGCGACCGCGCGGAGCGGCTGCAGGCGCTCACCGCGGCGCTGGCCGGCGCGCGCACGGTGGACGACGTGGCCGACGTGGTGGTCGCGGACATGGTGGTGGCGCTGGGCGCGCGGACGGGCGCGCTGGCCGCCCGCGCGGCGGACGGAGACGCGCTGGTGCTGCTGCGGACGATCGGCTTTCCGGAACCGGTGGAGGCCGGGGTGCACCGCCAGCCGCTGGACCTGCGCAGCCCCCTCATCGAGTGCTACCGCACGCGGGCCCCGGTCTGGCTGGAATCGCGCGAGGGGCCGGAGGGGCTGGATACGCGCTTTCCGCCCATCGCGCCGGTGTGGGACGCGCTGGGCGTGGCTTCCGCCGTCTTCGTTCCGCTGGTGGCGGCGGGGGAGACGGTGGGGGTGATCTCCTTCGCGTTCGACACGCCGCGGGCCTTTCCGCCGGAGGAGCGCGAGTTTCTGCTCGCCCTGGGCCGCCAGGCGGCGCTGGCGGTGGAGCGCGCGCGGCTCTTCGAGGCGGAGCACGCGGCGCGGGCCGAGGCGGAGCGCGCCAACCGCGCCAAGAGCGAGTTCCTGGCGGTGATGAGTCACGAGCTGCGCACGCCGCTGAACGCCATCGGCGGGTACGCGGAGCTGATGGAGATGGGGATCCGCGGCCCCATCACCGCCCAGCAGCGCGAGGACCTGCACCGCGTCCAGCAGAGCCAGCGCCACCTGCTGGGGCTCATCAACGAGGTGCTGAACTACGCCAGGCTCGAAACCGGCAGCGTGCACTACGACGTGGCGGACGTGCGCATCCGCGACGCCGTCGCCGGGGCGGAGGCGCTGGTCTCGCCGCAGGCGCAGACCCGGCAGCTGGCGCTCGTCGTCCAGCCCTGCGCGCCGGAGCTGGCGGTGCGCGCGGACCCGGAGAAGGTGCGGCAGATCCTGGTGAACCTGCTCTCCAACGCGGTCAAGTTCACCGACCGCGGCGGCCGCGTGGAAGTCCTGTGCGACGAGACGGCCGCGGACCGCGTGCACGTGCTGGTGCGCGATACGGGGATCGGCATTCCCGCCGAAGAGCTGGAGCGCATCTTCGAGCCGTTCGTGCAGGTGCGCGCGGACCTCACCCGCACGGCGGAGGGCACGGGCCTGGGCCTGGCCATCAGCCGCGACCTGGCCCGCGGCATGGGCGGCGACCTGACCGCCGAGAGCACCGTCGGCGCCGGCAGCACCTTCACCCTCACGCTTCCGCGCGCGTAGCCGGGACCGGAACGGAGCGAGTGATTATGAACTCACCGCCCTCGCCGCAACAACAGCGGAAAGCCCCGCAACCCCCGCGGGGCTTCACCTGCGCAACCTACGTGCGTCAGCGTCGTTCCGAGGGCAGACGTGCTGTCAAATGCAAACCCGCTGGCCCAGCGGATTGATTTCCCGGGTATTCCGCGCGGCACCCAGCCCGTGGAACGACGACCGTGGCCCCGCGCGAGGCCATTGCGGACGCCTCATATCAAACCAGAAGATCCGCTGCCCTGATCGCGGAGGCCGGGGCATCGGGCTCACCGGGACGGGCGCGAAGCGGTTCGATTTCGTTCGCCGGGTGATGGATACGCGGACGGCCCGCC
>DATABT010000570.1:0-6693 GCA_036259455.1 Longimicrobium sp.
GGCCGGAGCCCCGCGCGCGCGTTGCGCCCTCAGGCGATTCCCATGCCCGACGGAGCAAAGCAGTAGCTGCAGAAGTCGGTATAGGGGCCGCGGTCGGCGGTCTGCGGGTCGTGGATGACGTGCCCCGCGGCGTCCAGATCGGTAGCCGCATCCTCACCGGGCTTGTGGCCCCAGACCCCGCCCTGCGCCTCCCGGTACCAGTGGAAGTCGCCATCCGGGTCCGGCCAGATGACCAGCGCCATGTGCCATCGGGGCGCCTGCCCGTCCGGTGCGCAGTGCGGGACGAAGACGGCGCCGTCCGCGGTGGCGGCGGCGGTCACGTCCGCACACGTGTGGACGTGGTACTCCGCGCCCGCCGCCCGTCCGGGCTGTGCGAAGGTATCCGTGCGGCGGTTGGTCGCATAGTTGTAGCAGTTGTTGTGCTCCTGCACCGGAGCCACGTTCCAGAACGCCAGGTTGAGCGGCGTGACTTCCGCCTGGCAGCCGCCGGCGGCGATCGTCTGGGTGCCCGCGGCGTCGGTGCCGAGCACGGGAGCCGGGGGCATGTGCCCGATCACGCCGCCACGGCCGGCGCCACCCTCGTGGCGGGGCGGGCGGCGGGACAGCCGGTCCAGTTCGCGGCGCACCAGGCCGGCCAGGTCCATGCGCGAGTAGTCGAGCCCCGAGGGGCGCGCCCCGGCCGGCTGCCTCGGTTGAACGTCATTGGCGCGTGCCACGATGTCCTGGATCAGCTCCGCCGCCTTTCCCGCTCCGGGTCCGTCCGGGGCGGGAATGCGGAACCGCGCCGGGAGATCCTGCCGCAGTGCCCGGGGCGGCTCGATGATCAGCCCGCGCAGGCCCAGCCGGCCGGGCACGCCCTGGCCCTCGCTCATGAGCGAGCGGTTCGCCTCGATTGTGCGCAGCACCTCGCGCGCCTGGTCCTGTGACAGCGTAAAGGTCGGGTTGGGGCGGCCGGAGTAGACGTCCAGGATCACTCGCATCGTGGGTTCCTCGGGTGCAGGATGGTTGGGATGTCGATGGGCGTGTCCGAGCGTTCCGCCGGCGTCAGCCCCTCCTTCCTGATCAACGAAACCCGGCACCGTCCGCGGCATCCCGCTCTCCGCATCGCGACGCCGGCCGTGCGGAGACCAACCGTCCCGGTGGAAAGCATCCCAGGCAGATCGCTCGCTCTCCGAACACGCGCCCCCGGCCTCACGTGAGGCCGGGGGCGATCTCGTGTCCGCCGGCCCCCGATGCCCCAGACACCCGTGCCGGGCACCGAACGGGAGAAGCCGTACACAACAAGGCGCAGAGCGGAATTGTCCTCTCTGCGCCTTCCCGTGCAACACGTTTTCAGGGATGTTGATCTAGCTTGCGATCAGCTCATCCACCCGCTTCGCCGAGAAGCCCGCCGTCGCCCGGCCGCCGCGGACGATGACGGGGCGGGTTACGAAGGTGTACTCCTCCGCCATCAGCCGCAGCATCTCGTCGTCCGAGAGCTCGCGCTCGTGGAGGCCCATCGCGCGGTACTTCATCGCGCGCCTGGAGAACAGCGTCTCCACGCCGCCCACCTTCTCCGCGAGGCCGCGCGCCTCATTCACCGAAAGCGGCTCTTCCTTCAGGTTGCGGAAGGAGCGGATCGGCAGGCCCTTCTCCTCCAGGTACTTCACCGCCTTCTGGCAGGTGGTGCAGTACGGCAGCCAATAGACGTCCACCGCACGCGTATCATCCCCCTTCCCCATCGTCCCCTCCCGTTCACAAGCTGGATGCGTTCGATCGCCCACAGGTTGCGCCCGCCGCCCCCCGCGCGCAAGCGGTCGCGGCGCCACAGGCATTTGACCGGCGTTCAACAGAACGCCTCACGCGGAGACGCGGAGAGCGCGGAGACCTCCGTGTTCTCCGCGCCTCCGCGTAAGGCCTTGTGTTCGCGACGTCCGGGATCAGATTGGCGCGATCAGATGGTGCACGAGGTGGTGCACTGCTCGATGCAGCTGCGGCGCGAGATGAACTCGTACTTCATCTCTTCCTGCGCGGGCTCCGGCGCCGTGGCGAACGTCTCCACGCCCAGCGATTCCACGTCCAGCTTCAGCTTGTTCATCGGTTGCCTCCAGTGGGGGAGCAGGATCGGAGCGCGCACGCGCTCACGTGACGCGCGACCGGAGGGGCCGGGCGCGCGCGAACACCCGAGCGATCCACGAATGGCACACGGACGATCGCGAAAGGAATGTCGTCGCTCCCGGCCCGCGTGTCCACCCATGCACGAAGCCCCTCCCGCGCGAGGTCCGCGGGAGGGGCTTCGTCCATCGTCCCAGATGCCCGTATGCAGGCCGATTCAGGACGGCGGAGGGATGACGGGAAACCGGGACCGATCCGCCGTCACACCGAGACGGACTGCCAGTCGGAGGCCACCTTCGCGGCCGTGTACGCGCGGCAGAGGGCGTGCACCTCGTCGTCCGTGAAGGTGTGGTCGCAGGTCTTGGCGGCCTCGAACACGTGGCTGCACAGCCCCTCGTCGGCCGCGTCGTAGCCGTGGGCGCGCAGCCAGTAGCGCACGTTGCTGATGCCGCTCATGGGCGAGATCTCGATCACCTGGCGCAGGCCGAACCAGCCGGCGGGCACGCCGGAGTAGATGCGGTCCGCCAGCCACGCGTCGCCCTTGCCCTCCGCCTTGATGATGGCGGCCGCGTGCACCCCCGTCCCCGTGCGGAAGGCGTCCTGGCCGAAGACGGGCCAGTTGTACGCCAGGTCCACGTTGCACGCCCTGGAGGCCAGTTCCACGTACTCGTTCAGCCGCGACAGGTCCCAGTCGTGCAGGCCCAGGAGCTTTAGGTTGACGAGGAGCAGGTCCATCTCGGCGTTGCCGCAGCGCTCGCCGATGCCCAGCGCGGTGCCGTGGATGCGGTGCGCGCCCTCTTCGATGGCCGCCAGGCAGTTGGGCACGGCCAGGCCGCGGTCGCGGTGCCCGTGCCAGTCCACCTTCACGTCCTCGCCCGACGGCTTCACCACCTCGTCCAGGACGAAGCGGATGAGCTGGCGGACGCCGTGCGGGGTGGCATGGCCCACCGTGTCGCAGACGCAGATGCGCCGCGCGCCGCACTCGATGGCCGTGGTGTACAGCTTCCTGACCACCTCGGGCGCGGCGCGGGTGGTGTCTTCCGTCACGTACATCACCGGCAGCCCGTTCTCTACCGCGAAGGTGACGGCGTCTTCGGTGGCGCGCAGCATCCGGTCCAGCGTCCAGTCCTCCGCGTACTGGCGAATGGGCGACGAGCCGATGAAGGTGGCCGCCTCGATGGCGATCCCCACCTTCTGCGAAACGTCGATGATGGGCTGCACGTCGGCGCGGACGGTGCGGGCGGCGCAGTTGGGCTCGATGCCAAGCTTTGCGTTTGCGATCTCCCGCGCCAGCGCCTCCACGTCGCGCACGGCGCGCGGGCCGGCGCCGGGGAGCCCGATGTCGGCCGAGGCGATGCCCAGGTCGTTCATCAGGTGCAGCAGGCGGACCTTGTCTTCGATGCAGGGGTCGTGGACGGAAGGCGACTGCAGCCCGTCGCGCAGCGTCTCGTCGTTCAGCTGCACGCCGCGGCGGGTGGAGTAGTCGAACGACCCGGGAAGGGTGTTCCAGTCGTAGATCAGCTCGCTCTCCTGCATCGTCTGCGGCCCTCGCGGCGTGGTCGGTGGGGGTCTGGATGCGGCACGGAACCCTGCACGGGGCGGGCCTGCGGCTTTTGTACAGACTCTGAACCTAACTCATTTCCCCACCGCCCGAAAAGTCCCGCCCCCCGCGCCGTGTGTTTGACAGGGCGGCCCCGGGGCGGCACAATCCGGCCTCGCATTCTCCATTTCCCCGGCACCGGACGGACGACTCTGCGCGACGTGACGGCCCTTTACGCGCTGCGCCCCCTGCGGCAGCGCGTGCACCAGGTGGACGACGAGACGCTGGCCGAGCAGATCGCGCTGGTGCGCATTCCCGCGCCCCCGTTCGCCGAGCAGGCGCGCGGCGACTACCTCCTCGCCCGCTTTCGCGCGTGCGGACTGGACGGCGTGCGCCGAGACGGCGTGGGCAACGTGCTGGGCGAGTGGCGGCCGGAGGGCGCGGACGGGCGCCCGGTCGTGGTCGCGGCGCACCTGGACACCGTCTTTGCCGCGGAGACGGACGTGGAGCCGCGCCGCAAGGGCAGGCGCATCCACGCGCCGGGGATCACCGACAACTGCCGCGGGCTGGCGGGAATGCTGACCGTCGCGCGCGTGCTGGCGGCATCGGACCTCCGCGCGCGGCACCGCGTCCTCTTCGCCGCCACCGTGGGGGAGGAGGGGATCGGCGACCTGCGCGGGGTGAAGCACCTGTTCCGGGAAGATGGCGGATTCCGGGACGCGGCCGCCTTCGTGGCGCTGGACGGATCGGGGATGCGGCGCATCGTCCACCGCGCCATCGGCTCGCGGCGGCTGCGGATCGAGTTGGAGGGGCCTGGCGGGCACTCGTGGTCGGACCGCGGCGCGCCGAACCCCGTCCTGGCGCTGTCGGCCGCCGCCGCGCGGATCGGGGAGATGGCGATCCCGCAGCCGGAGCGCAGCTCGCTGACCATCGCGCGCATCGGCGGGGGGAGCAGCATCAACGCGATTCCCGCGGAGGCGTGGATGGAGCTGGACATGCGCAGCGAGGCCACCGGCGTGCTGGGACCGATGGAAGACGCCGTCCGCGCCGAGCTGCAGCGCGCGGTGGAGGCAGAGAACACCGCCCGCCGCGCGGGGACGCATCCGCTGCACGTGCGCGTCCAGCTGATCGGCGACCGCCCGTCCGGCGAGACGCCGGCGGACCAGGCGCTCGTCCGCGCCACGGCGGCCATCACGGCGTCGCTGGGCGCGCGGGCGGAGCTGGTGGGCTCGTCCACCGACGCCAACGTGCCCATGGCGCTGGGGATTCCATCCATCGCCATCGGGGTGGGCGGCGACAGTGGCGGTATCCATACCCTGGACGAGTGGTACGCCAACGACGGCGGCGCGCTGGGCGTGGAGCGGGCGCTGCTGGTAGTGCTCGCGGCGGCGGGGGTGTGAGGGGACAAGGGGACAAGGGGACAAGGGGACAAGGGGACAAGGGGATGGGGGGATGGGGGAACGAAGGTACGCCCGTTGTGAAGAGCGCCTGTGAAGGTGAAGCCCCGCCGGGCAAGCGCAGCGCGCCCAGGGCGGGGCTTATGGCATTCATAGCCCCGGGTTTCAACCCGGGGCGATTCACCCCAGGCGCGGGGGATCTCCGCCGGATCGATCCTACCCGATCGTCACCACGGAGTGGTCGCCCAGGTCGACCTGGCCGCGCGCGCCCTTCACCTTCACGTCGCGGCCGATGAGCGAGTCGTGCAGCTCGCTGTTCTCGATGGACGACTTTTCGCCGACGATGCAGTCGCGCAGCTTGCTCCCGCGCACCACGGCGCCGGCGGAGAGCGTAACGTTGGGGCCGATGTCGCTGCTCTCCAGCGTCACCCCGTCGGCGATGTGCACAGGGTCGTTGATGGTCACGCCGTCGGGGACGGAGGCGGGGCGCCTGCCGCGGGTGGTGCCCAGGACGTGCAGGTTGGTCTCCAGCAGCGTCTCGGGCTTGCCCGCGTCGTACCAGCCGTGGACGGGCTCCACCTTGAGCCTGGCGCCCTTGTCCACCATGTACTGGAACGCGTCCGTCAGGTAGTACTCGCCGCTGGGCCCGGGCGGGCTGTCCATCACGTGGCGGATGCCGTCGAACAGCAGCTTCCAGTCGCGGATGTAGTACAGGCCGATGTTGGCCAGCCTGCTCACCGGCTCCGAAGGCTTCTCGATGATCTCGCGCATGAAGCCGTTCTCGTCCGTCACCAGCACGCCGAAGCGCTGGTAGTCCTCCACCTCCATCGCCCAGATCACCCCCGCCACGTCCTCCGGCAGCCGGCGCACCAGCGACAGGTCCGCGTCAAAGAGCGTGTCCACGAAGATGATGAGCATCTCCTCCCGGACGAACGGCTCGGCCAGGGCGATGGCGTCGGCGGTGCCGCGCTGCTCCACCTGCTCGGTGTACACGGCGTGAAAGTCCGGGTACTCGGTGGACATGAACTCTTCCACCTTCTCCTTGAGGTGGCCCGTGATGAGCACGGCCTCGTTCACGCCCAGCTCGCGCAGGTCGTCCAGGATGTAGCTGAGCACCGGCTTGTCGCCGACCTTGAGCAGCGGCTTGGGGACCAGGTGGGTGTGGGGGCGCAGGCGCGTGCCCTTTCCCGCCACCGGCATGACGACTTTCACTCGGGTTCCTCCGGGTCTGGTAGCTACGAAAAATCAAACCGTCTCGACTCACACGCACAACCGAGCTCCGTCGCGGCATGCGCGTCCCGCGCGAGCCGGGCCCCCCGGGCTCGCAAACCTCGCCCACCTCCCCCAAAAACCCTGGGGAAGGTTGAACTTCATCTCAGGGCCGCGGGTCCGGAGCGGTCCGGCCGCGCCGCGTGGAGCCCCTCCCCGCTCGTTCCTCGCGGAGAGGGGAGAATTCTCTTCCCAAGGGGCATCGCACCCGCGCAATCGCCGGGCGTCGAGCCGCGGTCGCACCCGACACCACCCCTTCCCGGGGGTTGGGGGAGGGGCCGCCAGCCGCCGCGAGTAACGAGCGAGAAGGCGTGGCGGGGGAGAGGGCCCGCGCCGGGCACGATCCATACTCGCCGCGGGGCAACATACCCGCACCTGGCGAACGCGGTCAAA
>DATABT010000571.1:0-1745 GCA_036259455.1 Longimicrobium sp.
GCACCCGCGCCCGCACCGCCGCGCGCCTCACGCTGGACGCGCTGGGGCGCACGGGGTGGGGCGGGGCGCTGCGCCTCGAGAGCGACGTCCCCCTGCGCTGGGGGTGCGGATCGTCCACCACCGACGTGCTTTCCACCATCCGCGCCGTCGCCGACGCCTTCGGCGTCGTGCTGCCGCCCGCGTGGATCGCCCGCATTTCCGTGGCGGCCGAAACCGCGTCCGACTCGCTGATGTTCGGCCCCGAGCGCGCCGTGCTCTTTGCCCAGCGCCGCGGCAGCGTGCTGCTGGACCTGGGCGGCCCGCTCCCGCCGGTGCGCGTCCTGGGCGTGAACACCGAGCGCGGCCGCGGCGTGGAGACGCTGGCCCTGCCGCCCATGCCCTACACCGCGTGGGAGATCGAGGCGTTCGGGCCCATGGTCGGCCTGCTGCGCCGCGCGGTGGAAACGCAGGACCTGGCGCTGCTGGGCCGCGTGGCGACGGCCAGCACCGTCATCACCCAGCGCCACCGCCCCAAGCGCTTCATGCCGGGGCTTCTGCGCATCGCCCGGCGGACGGGGGCGGCCGGGGTGCAGGTGGCGCACAGCGGCACGGTGGCCGGGCTGCTCTTCGCGCCGGGAAAGGAGGCGGCGGACGGCATCGCCCGGGCGCGCACGGCGCTGCGGCGGCTGGGGCTGCGCAGCTGGGAGTTCTGCACCGGGCATGACGCCCCGCCGGAAGGTGGACCGTGAGCGCCGCCCGCGTGCGGCCCGGCCGGGGAGACCCGGCGCCGGGGCACGGGGGACGGAGCCGACGGGACGGGGCCGGGAAAGACGCTGGAAGATGGAGACGGTGGAGGGCGGCCCCGCGGCACGCGGGGAGAACGCGGGGGCGGGTGCCCTCCTCAACCCTGAGAAGGTGCGTATGACCACGAGAGTCCTTTCGAGCCTTGCCCGCTGGCGCGCCCTGCTGGGGCTGCTGTGGGGCTCGGCGCGGTGGCGGGTGGTGGTGTTCGCCGCGCTCGCCGTGGCCGCCGGGCTCCTGCCCAGCCTCGCCATCCTCACCACCGGCGCGCTGGTGGCGGCCATCCCCGGCGCCGTGGAGCACGGGCTCACGAGCGCGCAGGGGCGTCCGGCGCTGCTGGCGCTCTCCGCCCTGGTGCTGCTGCTGGCCACGGCCGAGGTGTGCAGCGCCGCCATGGTGCAGGTCAGCCGCACCATCAACACCCTGTTCACCCTGGAGATCTACCGCGTCCTGGCCCGGGTGAGCCTGGGCACGCCGGGCGTGGCGATCCTCGAGGACCCCGCGCTGGCCGACGAGCTCCAGCGCATCCGCGACGCCGACCGCCGCGGCGTGCTCTGGCAGACCACCACGCGCATGGGCTCCGTCATCGTCTCCCGCATCTCGGGCATCGGGCCGCTGGTGGTGCTGCTGGGCTTTCGCTGGTGGGCGCCGCTCCTCCTCTTCGCCGGCTGGCACCTCGCCAACCTGGTGTTCGTCAAGGCCACCGAGCGGGGCGTGCACGTGGACGTGAGCGAGGGCGCCGTGCGGCAGCGGCGCGCGGAGTACCTGCGCTCCCTGGTGCTGGAGCCCACGGCGGCGAAGGAGAACCGCGTCTTTGGCCTGGGCGGGTGGATGGTGGGGCGCTACGCCGACGCCTGGCAGGACGCGCTGCACCTGATGTGGCGCAACCGCGGCGCGCAGCGCGGGCTGAGCCTGGCCGCCGCCGCCGTGCTGATCGTGGCGCACGCCGCGGTGCTGGGCGCGCT
>DATABT010000572.1:0-3103 GCA_036259455.1 Longimicrobium sp.
GCGGCGACGCGGCGGACTTTCACCGCGCGCACTACCTGCCCGCGGGCGCGTGGCTCTGCGCCGCGGGGGACGTGACGGTGGACCAGGTGTCGGCGCTGGCGGAGCGCTTCTTCGCGGGATGGACGGGCGCGCCGCCGCCCCCGCGCGCGCCTGAGACGGACGTGCGCTTCGGGGAGACGACCATCATCCTGGCGGACCGCCCCGGCTCGGTGCAGAGCGAGGTGCGCGTGGGCCACGTCGGCATTCCCCGCACCGCGGACGACTACTTCGCCGCCACGGTGATGAACGCCATCCTGGGCGGCGTATTTTCCTCGCGGCTGAACCTGAACCTGCGCGAGCGCCTGGGCTACACGTACGGCGTCAGCTCCGCGTTCGGGATGCGCAAGCTGCCGGGGACGTTCACCATCTCCGCGGCCATCCAGAGCGAGGGCACGGCGCACTCCGTGAGCGAGATGCTGCGCGACGTGCGCCGGATGCAGGACGAGCTGGTGCCCCGGGAGGAGCTCACGGACGCCGCCAGCTATCTGGCCGGCACCTTTCCGCTCGCGCTGCAGACGACGGACGGCCTGGCGGGCAAGCTCAGCTCCCTGGCCGTCTACGGCCTGCCGGACGACTACTTCGACCACTACCGCGACCGGCTGATGGCCGTCACCGCGGAGGAGGTGCGCGAGGCCGCCCGCCGCCGCCTGATGCCCGATCGCGCCGCCATCGTCGTCGTGGGCGACGCCAGGGAGCTGCGGCCGGGGCTGGAGGCGCTGGGGATTGGCCCCGTGCGCGTCATCGACCCCGCGGACGTGCTCACCTGACGCGGGTGCGCTACGGACGATGAAGATCGCCCCGACGCTCCGCGGCCCCGCTGCCGCGGAGCGTCGGTTTTGGCGGGATGGGGCCCCGCGGGCGGCGCAGTAGGCGAAGGCCGGACTTCGTAGCGTTCCAGCCGCGGTTTCAACTTCAACCGCCCCTTCGCGAGGTCCGGCGGATCGACCGTGAGCCCGGGTGGCGATCCAGCCTTCCCCAGGGGTTTCTGGGGGAAGTCGCGAGGCGACGCGCGGGCGGGAGCGTTCGCGGGAACGCTGCCGTCGCGGGCCCAACCCCGGAATTAGGATCGGGTTAGCACCCTCCGCGGGCAGTTTCGCGCCGCGGGGGAAACGTCCATCTTTCCATTCACGGATCGTCAGATGAGTGATTCCGACACGCAGGAACCCGCGGCCGGGCCGGGGCTGATCGAGCGCCGGCAGGTGCACAGGGGACGCGTCGTGGACCTGGGGGTGGACACGGTCCGCCTTCCCGACGGCTCCACGGGCGAGCTGGAGATGATCCGCCACTCCGGCGCCGCCGCCGTTCTCCCCGTTTTGAGCGACCTCGACGGACCGGACCCGCAGGTCGTCCTCATCCGCCAGTACCGCTACGCCGCGGGAGGATGGCTGTACGAGGTCCCCGCCGGACGGCCGGACCGCCCCGGCGAGCCGTGGGAGGAATGCGCGCGCCGCGAGCTGCGCGAAGAGACGGGGCTGGAGGCCGGCACGCTGCGGCCGCTCACCGCCATCTGGACTACCCCCGGCTTCACCGACGAGCGCATCCACCTGTTCATCGCCACGGACCTCACGGCCGGCGAGACGGCGTTCGACGCCGACGAGTTCGTGGAGACGGTGACGGTGACGCTCTCCGAGGCGCTGCGGATGGTGCGCGACGGCGAGATCACCGACGCCAAGACGATCTGCACGCTGCTGTACGCGGCGGGGTTCGAGCTCGGGATGTAGGGCGCGTCAGAGGTGGGGCCGGACGGACGTTCTTTCGGCAGAGCGGGCGCGCGATACGAAAAACGGTGTCACTTTCTCTCGGCAGCCGTCCTCACGGGGGGACAGGCACGAGAACGGGGGACGGCGGGGCGGATGGGACGAAAGCCTGCAACCATGCGGCTTTCCCGCGCATCCAACCCTCACGCGGCACGGGGAACGGCACCTGCCTTTCCCCGGCGGCGACAGAGCCGTCCGTCCGGATAAATCCCCCCACGGGAGTCCACGACCATGTTTCAGGTTCTTCCCAGAGATCGCCACGCGGGGCAGCTCACGCCGCGCGAATCGCTCAAGCAGCTGGACGACAGCGGCGTGGTGGCCGCGCACCTGGCCGGCGACCGGCTGGCGTTCGGCGAGCTGGTGGAGCGTTATCAGAACCGCCTCCTCAACTTCATCTACCGCACCACCGGCGACCGCGAGCGCGCCGAAGACCTGGTGCAGGAGACCTTCATCCGCGTCTACCGGCACCTGCACCGGTTCGACCAGACCAAGAAGTTCTCCACCTGGATCTACACCATCTCGTCGAACCTGGCCAAGAACGAGCTGCGCAACCGGTCGCGCAACCCGCTGGTGCTGTTCCAGACGCTGATGAAGAACCGCGACGCCGACACGCGTCCGCTGGAGTGGGAAGACAACACCTACCGGCCCGACGACCTGTTCCGCAAGCGCCACCTCAAAAGCCAGGTGGACGCCGCGGTGGACCAGCTGCCGGAGCACCACCGCACCGTCTTCATCCTCCGCGAGATGGAGGGCAAGACGTACGAGGAGATCGCCGACATCACGGCGACCAACCTGGGTACCGTCAAGAGCCGGCTGAACCGGGCGCGCAACAACTTCGCCCAGCTCATCGCGCCGGTGCTGGACTGATCGAGATTTCCCGTCGGGGGGCGGGAGCAGGACGGGGGTGGGCCGATGGTTGGCCCGCCCCCGTGTTTTTTGAGGTTCTTCGTCGATTTCGGTGCAGGCGAGACGATCTGTCATTCCGGGAACGGCGCCCGCGCGATCCTGGTTCGTGCTGGATGTGTGTGCGCCGGCCGAGGAATCAACTCGCCCGCGCTGGTGGGCCGCGGGGGCGCATGAACCCGCCCGATGATTTGAGGTTCTTCGTCGATTCTGTTGCAGGTAAACAGACCCGACGCCGAACCGTCATTTCGAAGGAGGCGCCTGCACCGAACTCAGCCCGTGCAGGATTCCCATGGCGCCACTGAGAAATCTACTCACCCGTGCTGGTGATCCGGCCCGCGGCTCGGTCCTCGACCCCGCTTCTGTGCGGCGCATCGAAGGCGGGTCCCGGGACGTGCGGCCAG
>DATABT010000573.1:0-6114 GCA_036259455.1 Longimicrobium sp.
TCCGGCTCGTGGAGAATCCCGGGAGCGGGATCGGCGCGCACGCCGAGCCGACCACGATCGACTACACGGAAGGATTCTCCCGCTTCAGCCCGGAACAGGACCCGCGCGGCCACGACATGCCCTTCGCGATCATCGCGCACGAGATGGCGCACGAGTGGCAGGTGCCCTACGCCTTTGCCGAGGGCGCGCCGCTGCTGTCCGAAAGCTTTGCGTGGTACGCCGCGATGGGCGTGGTGGAAGAAACCTACGGGCGCGAGCACCTGCAGCGGCTGCGGAGGTTCTTCCGGCAGCCGTCTCCCATCCCGCCCATTCGCCAGTCCGTCCCGCTGCTCCGGGCCATGGACCCGTACGCCGCCTACCGCAAGGGCCCCTTTGCGCTGTTCGCGATGAGCGAGTACATGGGCCGGGACCGGGTGGACCTGGCGTGGCGGCGCCTGATCGAGAGGCACCGTTCGGGCGGGGCGACCTCGCTGGACCTGTACCGGGAGCTGCAGGCGGTCGCGCCCGACTCGCTGCGCTACCTGCTGCACGACCTGTTCGAGGCCAACACCTTCTGGGAGCTGGAGACGGAGCGCGCCACGGCGAGGCAGGCCGCGGCCGGCACGTGGCAGGTGACGCTCCGCGTGAAGGCGCGCAAGGTGACCGTGGACCCCGCGGGCAGGGAGACGGAGGTGCCGATGGACGAGTGGATTACGATCGGCGTCTTTGCCCCCACCCAGAGGCAGGGCCCGGACTTCGGCGAGACGCTCTACCTGCGGAGCCACCGCATCCGCTCCGGCGAGCAGACGATCACGGTTACGGTGCCGAAGAAGCCCTCCGACGCCGGCATCGACCCCTACGTCGTGCTCATCGACCTGGAGCGGTTCGACAACGTGGAGGAGGTGGAGATCGAGGGCTGAGCGTGCTTGCCAGGCGCCTGCATGCGTACGTGCCGCCGCCGCATGCTGCTGCATCCCGAGCGGGAGCTCGCATGGAAGGGCCTCGAGCAGAGCCGGCGAGTGGCAAGCGGGGGCCGCGCGGAGCCGCCACTCACGAACCCGCACGACCGCGGTTCAGGCAGGTCCGGTATGATCATGATTCCGCCGAGCCGGTACGACGCGAGCGCGCGAACCGCTCCGCCCCGTCAGCGTTCCTGCAGCAGGATGGTGACGTCCCTGGAGTAGCCCGTCGCGGTGAGATGCAACGGGGCGCTGATGCCGCCGACACTGGTGTAGCTCCCCTGGAAGGTGCCCTGGACGGCCCGGCCTTCGAACGTCATCCCGGTGATGGTGAGCGAAAGCTGCGGACGGTCAAAGGTGCCGGTCACGGTGATGGGCACCGTGCCGGAGGCCGCCGCCTCCTTCATGGTGCCGCTACCCGAGACGGCGTTCCCCGCTCCCTCCTGGAGCTGAAAGTCCAGCGTGAGCGCCGCCGAGGTTCCGGCCCACGGGCCGCTCACCGACCGAAGCTGCCTCTCCAGTTCGTTGTCGATGTCCTCGCCGGTGGGGCCGCCGCACGCTCCGGCCGCCAGCGTGAAGGCGAGCAGCCGAAAGAGACGGGGAAGACGCATTGATTACCTCCGTGTGAGACGGCATCGTGTGGTCGCAAGCCATGGTAGCCGTCCAGGCGTGCGCGAACAAGAAACACGTGTGTCAACGGCCGGGGGCGGACGATCACGGTGACGCGCTCTGCAAGCGCGGCGCGGTGGAGGTGGTGCGCCGGCTCGCAGCGTGAGCGGGGGAAGGCCCGCAGCAGCCGCGGTGAGCCTGCGGCAGCTGGTGCGCCGTTCTGCGCCTGGCGGAGCTTGCGACGGGAGACGCGTGCCGTGGGTACCCGCGAGGGCCCGGAGGCACCCGAGGGGGCACTTGCGCGCATTGGCTTTATGGTGTAAAGTGCTTCACGTATCTGGAAAAGGTGATGCCTGCAGAGCGGGGGTAGTGTGGCCGATTTCGTTGAACGCGGCTCCATCGTGCGGAGGATCTGGGGAGATGGAGACATGGTGCTCCTGGTCTTTGCCGGCTCCGCCGCCGAGTTCGCGCTCAACCGTGCGGTCGACTGGCTCTTCTTTACCGGAACGCTGCCGGCCGACCCCATCGGCCGGCTCTTCTCCACGGCGGGTTATGCGCAGGGGATCGTCTTCGCCGACGAAGCGACCGCCGCGCGCACGCTGGCGCGCATCCGCGCGGTCCACCAGGCGGTCGAGCGCGAGCGGGGCCAGCGCATTCCGGACTGGGCCCACCGCGACGTGCTCTACATGCTCATCCACTACTCCGAGCGAGCCCACGAGACGTTCGCGCGGCCGCTGACCGTGGACGAGCAGCACGAGCTCTACGACGTGTTCTACCGCGTGGGCACCGGCCTGGGCATCCCCGGCATCCCTCGGACGTACGCCGAATGGAGCATCGATCGCGAGCGCCACCTGCGGCGCGACCTGGTGCATGGGGAGGGCACGGAAGCACTGTACGCCCGGTATCGCAAGCACCTCGGCCCCTGGCGCTATCATCTCCTGCTGCGGCTACAGTCGATCCTCACGCCCGAGCACGTGCAAGGCCTGCTGCGGCTGAGGCGTGCAGCGTGGCTGCGCCCTTTGCTTCGCTTATATCCCGTCCTGGTCCGCGCCGGATTGCGCTCGATCATCCAGCGGCTGCTCATGCCATCGAGGTATCTCCCCGCCGCGCGGGGCCTGGATCACCCCACGGCAAGCGCTCCGTACTCACGGCTCTCCCTGGCAGGTCACGCTCCCGGCGCTGGCGCGCACGGTTGAGCCCGCCAGCGCGGCTTCGGGACCGTTTGTGGCAATGGATGACCGGGTGGAGGTCGGGGCCTTCGCTCCCCACCGAGCGGCAGGCCCCGGACTTCGGCGAAACGCTCTACCTGCGGATGCACCGCATCCGCTCCGGCCAGCAGACGAGCGCGGTGATGGTCCCACGCAAACCCTTCGACCGAGGGCATCGCGAGCACTGCGGACAAGCCGGCGGGGTGGCGGCGCTGGCGGGCGCAGAAAAGGGCGCGGGGGATGGTCTCCCCTGCGCCCCGTCTGTTTCACATCGGTGCCGACCGCAAGCAAATAGGGAGTATCTCCTCCCTCGCCACCCGCAAATTGGAGCACAGCCGGGGGGGTGCGGAAAGGCCCGGGCCGGACCGCAGAATCGTGGACCGAAGAATCCTCGGCCGACGGCTCGATTCTGGGGAGACGGGGGGCGCGAAATGGGCTGCTATGGCGATGTAGAGGACGCGCCGCCGGCTCCGACTAGTGCATGCCAGCGCCGATCAACGGCTCCATCGCAACCGCCGATCACGGCACCGAAAGGAGAGCAACCATGAAGTTCCTGCTGATGATGCACGCGCCGCGTGGAACGGGGGACTACGAGATCTTCAACTGGTCCCCGGAGGACTTCCAGGCGCACATGGAGCACCTGGATCGCATCAACCGCGAGCTCCGGGACGCCGGCGAGTGGGTGGACGTCCAGGGGCTGACCCCGCCGGGCGAGGCAAAGCTGGTGCGCGCGGGGAAGAACGGCGAGCCGGTGACGGACGGGCCCTTTCCGGAGGCGAAGGAGTTCCTGGCCGGCTACTGGATCGTAGAGGTCGACACGCCGGAGCGCGCCTGCGAGATCGCGGCGAAGGCCTCGGCTGCCCCCGGCCCGGGTGGCGCTCCGCTGAACATGGCGATCGAGGTGCGGCAGGTGATGAGCACGCCCCCCGCGGAGGTGTGAGCCCGGGAAACCACGAGCCGGCCATCGAGCACCTGCTGCGCGAGCTTGCGCCGCGGGTGCTCGGCGCTGGCAGGGCGGCGCTCGTACACGCGGTCCCGGCGCGGCCCGGCCGGACCGCCGAACTCCAGGAAGAATCAGGTTCTTCGTCGATTTCGTTGCAACGGACCGTGGCCTGTGGTCCGCGCGCCGCGCATTGCATTCCGAAGGACGCGCCTGATGGATCTGCGCGGTGCAGGATCGTCAGCGCCGGCCGAGGAATCTGCTCACCCATGCTCATGGATCGCGTCCGGGCGCGGACTCGCCCGGTCCGTACGCCGCACGTGGGCGCGTGCGGGCCGGAAAACCTGCGGGGCCGGGATCCAGCACGCCGGCCGGCCACCCGTACCGGAGAGTAGATTTCTCAGTCGGCGCCACAGAAATCCCGCACCGGCAGTGAGCACGCGGGCGCCTGCTTCGAAATGACAGCGGGGCGGTCGCGTGCAACTGGATCGACGATGAATCAAATCAAAATCAAGGTAGGTCCTTCGTCGCGCTTCGGTTCGATGGAACGGTGACGTGGATGGACGGGACCACGTATCGGACGGGTGGGCTGAAACGTTGTCGCAAGAACGAGTCGTGCGGGTCGGCCCTGGAATAACGGACCTGGAGGACGTATGGCGGTGCACGGGCGAGGTTTCGCGATCGCGTTATGCCGCGGTTCCCTCGTCGCCGCCGGGCTGCTGGCGGCGTGCGCGCCGGCGCGAATCGCCCCGCGCGGGGAGGAGGCGCGCATTCGGCCCGAGGCGCTTCGCGCGCACATGGAGTTCCTGGCGGATGACCGGCTCGAAGGGCGAGAGTCCGGCACGCGCGGCTACGACTTGGCGGCGCTCTACGTAGCGGCGCAGTTCCAGGAGATGGGGCTGCAGCGCGCGGGGTCGGACGGGTACTTTCAGCACGTGCCGCTGCGGGTTGCGCGGCTCGTTCCCGGCAGCGTGGCCCTCACGGTCGCGGGGCCGCGGGGCGAGCGGCGGTTCGCCGATCCCGGCCGGGTGGTCGCGTATCCCAGCGTCACCGAGACGGAGCAGCGCATCCAGGCGCCGGCCGTGTTCGCCGGCTACGGCATCGTGGCGCCGGAGTACGGGCGCGACGACTACGCGCGGCTGGACGTGCGCGGCAAGTACGTCGTGCTCCTGGGCGGCCCGCCGCCCGGGTTTTCCGACGAGGTCGCCGCGCACTTCGGCTCCACGGACGAGCAGCGCGCGCGGGCCGCGGAGCGCGGCGCCGTCGGCGTGCTCCTGGTCTACACGCCCGCCTTCGAGGCGCGGTTTCCCTTCGCCCGCCTGGGCGACGTGGCGCTGCAGCCCACGCTGGACTGGGTGGATCCGTCCGTGCCGCGGGCGGGCGACGGCGGCATGCGCACCGGCGCGCTCGTGCATCCCGCGGCCGCCGCCGAGCTGTTACAGGGCGCTCCGCGCGACCTGGACGCGGTGATGCGCGAAGCCTCCACCCGCCCGCCCGACGGCTTTCCCCTGGCCGTCACGGTCACCCTGGAGCGCCGCGCCACGCACCAGCGGCTGTCGAGCGCCAACGTAGCCGGACTGGTCCCGGGGGCGGACCCGCGGCTCACCGACGAGGTCGTCGCCGTCGTGGGCCACCTGGACCACGTGGGGATCGGTACGCCCAGGGACGGCGACTCCATCTACAACGGCGCGCTGGACAACGCCTCGGGGATCGCCATGATCCTGGAGATCGCCCGTGTCCTCCGCACGCCCGACGCCCGCCCGGCGCGGTCCATCCTCTTCGTCGCGCTTACCGCGGAGGAGAAGGGGCTCGTGGGCTCCGACTACTTCGCGCGCAACCCCACGGTGGCCCCGCGGCGCATCGTGGCCGTGATCAACCTGGACGGCGCCATGCCGTTCTACGAGTTCACCGACGTCATCGGCTTCGGGGCGGAAAGCTCCACGCTGGGCCGGTCCTTCGCCCGCGTGGCGGCGGGGATGGGGCTCACGGTGTCGCCCGATCCCGCGCCCGAGCTCACCTTCTTCACGCGGTCGGACCACTACTCCTTCGTGCAGCAGGGCATACCGTCCCTCTTTCCGCAGATGGGCTCCGGCTCCGAGCCGGGCAGGGAGAGCGGCGTCGCCCTCGCCCGGCGGTTCGCCACCGAGCACCTGCATCAGCCCACCGACCAGCTGAGCTTGCCCATCGACTACGGCGTTCTGGCGCGCTACACGGAGCTGCTCCGGCGCCTGGCCGCGGAGGTGGCGGACGCCCCTGAGCGTCCGCTCTGGTACGAGGGCGACTTCTTCGGCAACCGCTTTGCCCCGGACGCGCCGAAAGCCCGGCGTTGAGGAGGCGTCCCCGCGCGGCGGGTTGAGTGCACTCGCGGCAGGGAGGCGCGGCAACGCTTCAAGGGGACAAGGGGACAAGGGGACAAGGG
>DATABT010000574.1:0-1940 GCA_036259455.1 Longimicrobium sp.
GGCGTGCAGGTGCGCCTGCTGCTGGACGCGTTCGGCGCGCACAAGATGCCGAAGGACGACGTCCGCGACCTGGAAGGCGCCGGCGCGGTGGTGAAGTTCTTCAACCCCATCGCGCCGGGATGGCTCACGGGCGCCTCCTTCGAAATGACAGCCGTGGCGAGCGACTTTCATTCGTTCATTCGACAGGGTGCGCGTAGCGCCGACTGACTCAGGAGACCGGCGGAGCGTGCTTCTCCTGTCCCCCTGTCCCCATCCCCTACTCGCTTCCTTCGGCCGGGCGTTTGCATTCCGTCGCGCTCCGACCCACAACCTCTCACCGCGGATGACGGAATTTCTCGCAGAGCACGTCGCCTGGCTGGTCCCGTTCGCGGCAATCGGGGTGGCCGCTATCGTCAGCGCCATCATCACGTTGTTCTGGGGGCTGCACCGGCCCCGGCGCATGGCCCTGGTCGCCCGCCCGGCCGTGGGGAGCGAGGCGTTCATGATGGCCGTCAGCGGCTCCGTAAACGCGCCCCTCATGCGCGGCGGCACAGCGCGGCTGCTGAACAACGGCGACGAGATCTTTCCCGCCATGCTCAAGGCCATGCGGGAGGCGCGGTTCACCATCAACTTCATGGTCTACATCTGGGAACCGGGGCGCGCGGCGGACCAGGTGGTGGAGGCGCTGGAGGAGCGCGCGCGGGCCGGCGTGCAGGTGCGCCTGCTGCTGGACGCGTTCGGCGCGCACAAGATGCCGAAGGACGACGTCCGCGACCTGGAAGGCGCCGGCGCGGTGGTGAAGTTCTTCAACCCCATCGCGCCGGGATGGCTCACGGGCGCCTACAAGCGCAACCACCGCCGTGCCATCATTGTCGACGGCGAGGTGGCGTTCACGGGCGGCGCCGCCATCAGCGACCGCTGGCTGGGCGACGCGCAAGACGCCGGGCACTGGCGCGACGTGATGGTGGAGGTGCGCGGATGCCTGGCCACCAACCTCCAGTCCGCGTTCACGCAGCTGTGGGCCAACGTCACGGGCGAAGTCCTGGTCGGCGACGAGTTCTATCCGCCGGACCCGGATGGAACCAGGGCGGGCATGGAGGGGCTGTCGCGCCACGTGAACGTCATCAGCTCGCCGGCCAGCGGCTCTCATCCACTGCGCGTGTTCTTTCTCATCTCGCTGGCGTGCGCGCGCCGGTCCATCTACCTGGCCAACTCGTACTTCGCCCCGGACGGCAGCACGTTGCGCATCCTGGCCGAGCGTGCCCGCGACGGGGTGGACGTGCGGCTGCTGCTGCCCAACCGCAACACCGACGCGCCGATGGTGCGCTGGGCGGGCCACTACTACTACACCCGCCTGCTGCAGGCCGGCGTGCGCATCTTCGAGTACCAGCCCACCATGATGCACGCCAAGATGCTGATCGTGGACGGCGTGTGGGCGGTGGTGGGCTCCGCGAACATGGACATCCGCAGCAAGGAGCTCAACCAGGAGGGCGTGATCGGCATCCTGGACGGGGGCTTCGGCCGGCAGGTGCGCGAGACGTTCCTGGAGGACCTGAAGGAGGCGCGCGAGATCACGCTCGACGCGTGGAAGCGCCGCGGCTGGCTGGCCCGCCTGAACGAGCGCTTCTGGGTCTCCTTCGTCGAGCAGTTCTGAGATCGGTCCGGAACAGGAACTCGTTGATACCTGATATGAGTCATTCGGCGCCGCGCGCGCTCCGTCGGATGAAAGTCGCTTGCGCCGCGAACGGTCATTCCGAAGCAGGCGCCCACGTGGTCGCGAAACGTGCTGGATACCGGGCGCCGGCCGAGAAATCCGCTGGCCAAGGCAGGTGTCGACCCCCATCCCACGGATCTCCGCCCGGATCCCTTTCCACTTCAGGAAGGCGCCTCGCCGACCCCGACGTGACTCCAGAATCCCGGCGCCGGCCGAAGGAATCACGCCGGCAGAACCGCCGGGGGGG
>DATABT010000575.1:0-5007 GCA_036259455.1 Longimicrobium sp.
TGCTGAAGGAGGCGCTCCAGGTGGCCCGCCATCCGCCGGATGGTGGGCTCGTCGAAGAGGTCGGTGGCGTACTCCAGAAATCCGTGCAGGTCGTCCGCGAGCCCCAGCGTAAGGTCGAAGCTGGCGGCGCCCTTTTCCGCGCCCGTCAGCCGCATCCGCAGCCCGGGCGCGCCGGCGCCGTCCACCCCCTCCGTGTTCCCCCAGCTGAACATCACCTGGAAGAGGGGGCTGTGGCTGAGCGAGCGCTCCGGCTGCAGCTCCGCCACCAGCCGCTCGAACGGCACCTCCTGGTGGTCGTACGCGCCCAGCGTGACCTCGCGCACGCGGCGCAGCACCTGGCGGAACGCGGGGCCGCCGCTCAGGTCCGTCCGCAGCGCCAGCGTGTTGACGAAGAAGCCGATCAGCCCGTCCACCTCGCGCCGCGTGCGCCCCGCGATGGGGCTGCCGACCACCACGTCGTCCGTCCCCGCGTACTTCGCCAGCAGCACCTGCCAGGCGGCCAGGAGCACCATGTACAGCGTGGCGCCCTCGCGCTGCCCCAGCGCACGCAGCTTCTCCCCGAGCGACGCGGGAAGGGCGATGGGGACGCGGCCGCCGCGGTACGACTGCACCGCGGGGCGCGGTCGGTCCGTGGGCAGCTCCAGCAGCGCGGGGGCGCCGGCCAGCCGCTCCCTCCACCAGTCCAGCTGCCGCTCCAGCACCTCGCCGCCCATCTGCTCGCGCTGCCACACGGCGTAGTCGGCGTACTGCACCGCCAGCTCCGGCAGGGGCGACGGCCGCCCCTCGCGGTACGCCGCGTACAGCGCCGACAGCTCGCGCAGCAGGATGGCCGTGCTCCACCAGTCGGTGACGATGTGGTGCATGCAGACCACCAGGACGTGCTCCTCGCCGGACAGCCGCAGCAGCCGCGCGCGGAACAGCGGCCCCTCGGCCAGGTCGAACGGCCGCTGCGCCTCTTCCGACGCGCGCCCGCGCGCCCGCGCCCCGCGCTCCGCCGCGTCCAGCGCCGACAGGTCTTCCACCGGCAGCGCGAACCCGCCGAACGGCGTCACCACCTGCACGGGGCCGCCCTCCCCCTCGCGGAACACGGTGCGCAGCGCCTGGTGGCGGCGGACGATCTCGCCCAGCGCGCGCTCCAGCGTCCGCGCGTCCAGCGCCCCGTCCAGCCGCAGCACGCTGGCCACGTTGTACGACGCGCTCCCGGGCTCCAGCCGGTCCAGGAACCACAGCCGCTCCTGCGCGAACGAAAGCGGCGGCGGGCCCGCGCGCTCCACCGGCACCACCGGGGGAAGCTGCGCCAGCCCCGCGCGCCGCTGCGCCTCCACGCGCGCCGCCAGCTGGGCGACCGTGGGGCCTTCGAACAGGGCGCGCAGCGGCAGGTCCACCGCGAACGCCTCGCGCACCAGGCCGATGACCACCGTGGCCAGCAGCGAGTGCCCACCGAGCTCGAAGAAGTTGTCGTTGATGCCCACGCGCTCGACGCCGAGCACGTCGGCCCAGATCCCGGCCAGCACCTCTTCCGCGGGCGTGCGTGGCGCGGCGGACTCTTCCTCCGCCGCGTACTCCGGCGCGGGGAGGGCGCGGCGGTCGATCTTGCCGCTGGAGGTGCGCGGCAGCGCGTCCAGCGCCACGAAGGCGGCCGGCACCATGTACTCCGGCAGGCTCTCCCGCAGCGCCTGGCGCAGCGCGGCGGCGTCCGCGTCGCCGACGACGTAGGCGACCAGGCGCCGGTCGCCGGGCGCGTCTTCGCGGGCGACGACGGCGCAGGCGCGCACGCCGGGCTGGCGGCGCAGCACGGCCTCGATCTCCCCCGGCTCGATGCGGAAGCCGCGGATCTTCAGCTGCTCGTCCAGTCGGCCCAGGTACTGGAGTGCGAAAGTGCGAGAGTGCGACAGTGCGAAAGTAGATGAGGCCTCGCGCGAGCCGTCATCCCCAGGCCACGCTCGCACTCTCGCACTTTCGCACTCTCGCACTTCCGTCCAGCGCACCCGGTCGCCCGTGCGGTACATCCGCGCGCCGGGGAGGCCGGAGAACGGATCGGGGACGAAGCGCTCCGCGGTGAGCGCCGGGCGTCCCAGGTAGCCGCGTGCAACGCCGGCGCCGCCCACGTACAGCTCGCCGGGAATGCCGGCCGGCACCGGCTGTCCGTGCGCGTCCAGCAGGTAGGCGCGCGCGCCCGCGACGGGGCGGCCGATGGTCACCGGCTCGCCGCGGCGGACGCGGCCCGCGCTGATGTTTACCGTCGCCTCGGTGGGGCCGTAGTGGTTCCACACCGCCGCGTCGGGAAACATCTCGAACGTCCGCTCCGCCAGCTCCGGCGGCAGCGCGTCGCCCCCCAGCAGCACGGCGGACAGCCGCTCCGGCTGGGGTGCCTGCCCGGCGCGCGCCAGGTCCAGCATGGTGCTCCACAGCGACGGCACGCCGCCAAAGCTGGCCGGCCCCGCGTGCGCGCTGATGGCCCCCAGCAGCGCGACGGGATCGGCCGCCACCTCGTCGCGCACGATCCAGGCGGGGCGCCCGCGCAGCAGCGGCGGATACAGCTGGCGAACGTGCGCGTCGAACGACAGGCGGCTCACCGTCGGCAGCGCGAAGTCCTCATCCCCCAGCACCGTGCGGTCGAACCACGCCAGGTAGTTCGATACGGCGCCGTGCGGCACGCCCACGCCCCGCGGCGTCCCCGTCGAACCGGAGGTGAAGATGACGTACGCCAGGCTCTCCGGCGTCGCTGCGTCGGCGGGGGGCGTGGCGCGCTCGTTGGCGATCTCGTCGCGCTGCCGGTCGATGCTGACCACGCGGATGCCGGACGACGGCAGCGAAGCGCGCAGCGGTTCGCGGGTGATCAGGACGCAGGCGCCCGCGTCGGCCAGCATCCGCGCCAGCCGCTCCGCGGGTGCGCCGGGGTCCAGCGGCACGTACGCGCCGCCCGCCTTCAGCACGCCCAGGACGGCGGCCACCATCTCCTCGCCGCGCTCCAGGAAGATCCCCACCCGCGCGTCCGTCCGCACGCCGAGACGGACGAGATGGTTCGCCAGCCGGTTCGCGGCCTCGTCCAGCTGCCGGAAGGTGAGCCGTTCCGATCCGCCGACGACCGCCACCGCGTCCGGCGTGCGCGCCGCCTGCTCCGCGAAGAGCTGGTGGACGCAGCGGCCGCGGAAGGGATGCTCGATCTCCGTCCCGCTCCACTCCTCCAGCAGCCGCCTCCGCTCCGCGTCGTCCACCAGCTGGACGCCGGAAAGGCGCAGGTCGGGGTCGATGGAGACCTGCTCCAGCACGCGCCCCAGCTGCGCCGCCATCCGCTCGACCGTCGCGCGATCGAACAGCTCCGTGCTGTACGTCAGCGAGCCCTTCAATCCCCCGCGCGGATCCGGCGCGAAGGTCAGCACCAGGTCGTACTTGGTGGTATCGCCCCCCGCCGCGACGGGGGTGGCGCGCACGCCGGCCAGCTCCGCTTCGGCGAAGTCGCCGGTCTGCAGCGAGAGCATCACCTGGAAGAGGGGCGCATGGCTGAGCGAGCGCTCCGGCTGCAGCTCCGCCACCAGCTGCTCGAACGGCACCTCCTGGTGATCGTAGGCGCCCAGCGTGGCCTCGCGGACGCGCCGCAGCACCTCGCGAAAGGCGGGATCGCCGCTCAGGTCCGTGCGCAGCGCCAGCGTGTTGGCGAAGAAGCCGATCAGCTCCTCCGTCTCGCGCCGCGTGCGCCCCGCGATCGGGCTGCCGACGACCACGTCCTCGCTGCCGCTGTACTTCGAGAGCAGCGCGGCGAACGCGCCGAGCAGCACCATGTACAGCGTGGCGCCCTCGCCGCGCTGCAGGCGCTCGATGCGCTCCACCAGCTCGGGCGGGATCTCCACCGGCACGTGCGCGCCGCGGTACGTCTGCGCGGCGGGGCGCGGGCGGTCCGTGGGCAGCTCCAGCAGCGCGGGGGCGCCGGCCAGCCGGTCCTTCCAGTACGCCAGCTGCCGGTCCAGCGCCTGGCCGCGCAGCTGCTCGCGCTGCCAGACGGCGAAGTCCGCGTACTGCACCGGCAGAGGCGCCAGAACGGGTTCCGCGCCGTTTCTGTACGTTTCGTACAGCGCAGACAGCTCGCGGAAGAGCACGCCCAGGCTCCACCCGTCGCTGGCGATGTGATGCACGTTCAGCATCAGCACGTGCTCGTCGTCCGCCAGCCGCAGCAGGTGCGCGCGGAAGAGCGGTCCGGCGGCCAGGTCGAACGGCCGCGCCGATTCCTCCGCCACGCGCCGCCTCATCGCCGCCGCGCGATCCGCATCCTCCAGCGACGACAGGTCTTCCACCGGCAGCGCGAATCCGGTGAAGGGCGCGATGGTCTGCACCGGCGCGCCCTCCGCCTGCGCGAAGGTGGTCCGCAGCGCCTCGTGCCGGCGAACGATCTCGCCCAGCGCGCGCTCCAGCGCCGCGGCGTCCACCGTGCCTTGCAGCCGCACCGCCGCGGGGACGTTGTACAGCGCGCTCCCGGGCTCCAGCCGGTCCAGGAACCACAGCCGCTCCTGCGCGAACGAGAGCGGCAGCGGGCGCGTGCGATCCACCGGGAGCACGGGCGGCAGCTGCGGTAGCTCCGCGCGGCGAAGCTCCTCCACCGCCTGCGCCAGCTCGGCGACGGTCGGCCCTTCGAAGAGCGCGCGCAGCGGCAGCTCCACGCCCAGCACCGCGCGCACGCGCGACACCACGCGCGTGGCGAAGAGCGAGTGCCCGCCCAGCGCAAAGAAGCTGTCGTGGATGCCCACGCGCTCCAGCCGCAGCACCTCGGCCCAGATCCCGGCCAGCACCTCTTCCACCGGGGTGCGGGGCGCGGCGAACGCGTCGTCGTCCGCGTGCTCCGGCGCGGGGAGGGCGCGGCGGTCCACCTTGCCGTTGGCCGTCAGCGGGATCTGGCCCAGCGCCACGAAGGCGCCGGGGACCATGTAGTCCGGCAGGCTACCCCGCAGGTGCGCCCGCAGCGCCTCCGCGTCCGCGTCGCCCACGACGTACGCGACCAGCCGCCTGTCGCCC
>DATABT010000576.1:0-11956 GCA_036259455.1 Longimicrobium sp.
GGATGGGGCAGTCCAACCGCAGCTACACCTTCGAGTACATCGCCGGCCGGCCGATCCCCTTCGCGGGCGAGGGGCTGGGGAACGCCAACATCACCTTCTCCAACGCCATGGGATCCGCCATCACCATGGCCTTCCTGAGCCTGTACTTCAACACGGTGATGAGCACGGGGGTGATCGGGCTGGCGATGCTGCTGGTGCTGCTGGCCCTGCCCATGCTGCGCCTGGCCGCGCAGCCGCGCTACCGGTCCGACACGCGCCTTCTGCCGCCGATGGGCGCGTACGTGGGGTGGCTGCTGATGTTCACCATCCACTCCGAAGAGCTGGGGCTGGTGTTCGGGGTGATCTACGGGCTGCTGGCGTGGGAGGGCGCGGGGCGTCCCCTGGTGTTGAAGGACGACGGGGCGGCCGCGGCATGAAGGTGCTGGTGGTGAGCCACGAGTACGCGCCCGCGCACAGCCCCCGCGCCTTCCGGTGGACGGCGGTGGCGAGCGCGCTGGCGGCGCGCGGGCACCAGGTGGACGTGGTGTGCCGCGTGATCCCCGGCACGCCGCGCGAGGAGGTGCGCGACGGGGTGCGCGTGCACCGCGTGGCCGGCGGACCCGGCGAGGCGCTGCGGCGCCGGCTTGGCGTGGAGACGCCCACGGTGCCGGCGGGCGGCAACGGCGCGTCTTCGTCCGCCGTGCCGCGCGCGGGACTGCGCGGCCCCGCGGCGGCCGCGGCGCGCTGGGTGCACGACCGCACGTGGAAGCAGGTGTACTGGCCGGACTTTGCCTGCCCGTGGTACCTTCCCGCCGCGCGGCGGGCGGAGGCGCTGCTGGCGGAGGGCGGATACGACCGGCTGATCACCGTCTCCCACCCCTTTACCGGGCACCTGGTCGGGGGACGGCTGAAGGCGCGGCATCCCTCGCTGCCGTGGGTGATGGACGTGGGTGATCCCTTCGCCTTCATCCAGGGGACGCCGACGAACAACGCGCGCCTCTACGGCCGGCTGAACCACCGCACGGAGGGGCGGCTGCTGCGCGCGGCTTCCGCCGTGTCGGTGACCACGGAGGGGACGCGCGTCCGATACGCAGAGGTGTTCCCGGAGAGCGCGGCCAAGGTGTCCGTCATCCCCCCGCTCCTCTCGCTGCCGGAGCGGGCGGCGGAGGGCGGGCGCTTTCTTCGCGCGGCGCCGGGGCGGCTGCCGCTCGTCTTCGTGGGGACGCTGCACCCGCGGCTGCGCACGCCGGAGCGGCTGCTGGCCCTGTTCCGCGCGCTGCTGGGGACGCCGGTCGGCCCGCGGCTGGAGCTGCACTTCGTCGGTCCGCTGAACGGGTGCGAGGCGGCGTTCGACCCGTACGCGGAGCTGGCGGGCGGCCGGCTGTTCTGCCACGGCGCGGTGGAGCGCGCGGACGCCGCGGCGGCCATGCGCGAGGCGGCGGCGCTGGTGAACCTGGGCAACCTCAGCGGCTACCAGCTCCCCAGCAAGGTGGTGGAGTACGTGGCCACCGGCCGCCCGGTGCTGAACCTGCCCGGCGCGCCGGACGACGCGTCGGTCCCGTTCTTCGCGGGCTACCCCGCGGCGCTGCAGCTGGACCACCGCGGGCCGGACGGCGTGGACGTGGTGGCGCGGGTGGCGGCGTGGCTGGAACGCGGCGAGGGCGCGGACGCGGCGGCGGTGGAGCGGTGCCTGGCGCCGTACCGGCCTGACGCGGTGGTGGATGCGTACGAGGCGCTGCTGCAATGCGCGTCCTGACCCTGGCGGACTGGTACCTCCCCGGCTCGCGCGGGGGCGGGGTGCCGCGCAGCATCGCCAACCTGGCGGAGCGGCTGGGCGGAGAGGTGGAGTTCTCCGTCCTGACCCGCGACCGCGACGTGGGTGAATCCGCCCCGTACGCGTGCGTGCGGGCGGGCGAGTGGACGGCGCTGGGGAACGCGCGGGTGATGTACCTCCCCGGCGCCCCTTCCGCCGCGGTGCTGCGCCACGCGATCCGCGAGACGCGGGCGGAGGTGCTGTACCTGAACAGCGTCTTCTCCTGGGCGTTCTCCATCCGCCCGCTCCTCTTCCTGCGGGCGGGATCGGTGCCGCGGCTCCCGGTCGTCCTGGCGCCGCGCGGGGAGCTGAACGCGGGGGCGATGCGCATCCGGGGGACGAAGAAGCGCGCCTTCCTGGCCGCCGTCCGCGCGGCGGGGCTGCACCGCGGCGTGACGTGGCAGGCGTCCACGGAGCGGGAGGCGGACGAGGTGCGGCGCTGGTTCGGCCGCGGCGCGCGCGTCCGCATCTCCCGCGACCTGCCGCCGGCGCCGGTGGAGGCGCACGCGCCGCGGCGGGCAAAGGAGGCGGGAGTGCTGCGGGCGGTCTTTCTCTCCCGCATCAGCCCCAAGAAGAACCTGCTGGGCGCGCTGGAGATCCTCTCCGGCGTGACGGGCGAATTGCGGCTGGACGTGTACGGGCCGGTGGAGGACGCGGCGTACTGGGCCGCGTGCGAGCGCCGCGCGGAGCAGCTGCCGCCCAACGTGACGATGGAGTATCGCGGCGCGCTGGCGCACGACGAGGTCGCCGCGGCGCTGCGGGAGCAGGACCTGTTCTTTCTGCCGACGCTCGGCGAGAACTACGGGCACGTGGTGCAGGAGGCGCTGCTGGCCGGCTGCCCCGTGCTGCTGAGTGACACCACGCCCTGGCGCGGCCTGGCGGACCGCGGGGTGGGATGGGACCTGCCGCTGGACGACGTCTCCGGCTTCCGCGCGGTCCTCGAGCAGTGCGTGCGGATGGGGCCCGAGGAGCACGCGGCGATGTCCGCCCGCGCGCGGCGGATGGGAATCGACGAGGCGATGGCGGCGGACGCGCTGGCGGACAACCTCGCGGTCTTTCGCGAAGCGGCGGGATCGCGTCCCTCCACCCCGCGCCCGGCATCGGCGGCTTCGGCGGCGCGCTGAGAGGGGGGTTGAAAGATCGCTTCCCGGTACGATGTCATCCCGGGGGAGCCGCCGCGGCAGTCCTTGTCGATGGGCGATATGCGGCGGCGGCCGAAGGACCTTGCCGGCAAAGCGACGGGCTCGCTTCGGTGCGGGGGACTGGGACGTCGCTTCGCGGACGAAGGTCCTTTCGGCCGCGCGAAAGCGTTGTGCACAATGGAAGTTGCGTGAGGGCGCTCCCTGGATGGAAAGGATCCAGGCGAGGTCATCGAGCGGGGCGCGGCACCTGCCCGGGCGAGTAGATTTCTCGGTCGGCGCCACGGCTTCGTGCACCGGCGGCGATCACCCGGCGCCTCCTTCGAAATGACAGCCGCGGCGTCCACGACTTTCGTTCGACCCGGTGCGCGTAGCGCCGGATGACTCAGGATGACGTCACCTGCTTCGTCGGTGGATGATTCTTCAAGCACGCGCTGAGGCAATCGCGGAGGGCGAGGCACGGAACCGGTGTTTTTCGAAGAGGCGATGAGCGGGAATCGATGGTGAGCCGCGAGGCTGCGGAGACGGGCGGGGCGGGGAAGACGGGCGGGCTGCGCATTCTGGTGCTGACGCAGTACTTCTGGCCCGAGGACTTTCGCATCAACGACCTCGCCCGGGGGCTGCGCGAACGCGGGCACCAGGTCACGGTGCTCACCGGCATGCCCAACTATCCCGACGGGAAGTTCTTCGCGGGATACGGCGCCACCGGCCCGCGCGAGCAGGACTACCACGGCGTCCGCGTGCTGCGCGTCCCGCTGGTCTCCCGCGGACCGGCCAAGGGCGCGCGGCTGGCGATGAACTACGCCTCGTTCGCCCTCAGCGCGAGCGTGCTGGGGCCGCTGCGGGCGCGCGGCGGCTTCGACGTGATCTTCGTCTTCGAGCCGTCGCCCATCACCGTGGGAATTCCCGCGCGGGTGCTGCGCCGCGTCCTCGGTGCGCCGGTGCTGTTCTGGGTGCAGGATCTGTGGCCGGAGATCCTGCAGGGGCTGGGCGTGGTGAGGAACGAGCGGGTGATCAGGGGCGTGGAGCGGCTGGCGCGCTTCGTCTACCGCGGATGCGACCGCATCCTGGTGCAGTCGCGCGCCTTTACGGCATCGGTGGAGCGGCTGGGGGGCGCGGGACGCATCCGCTACTTCCCCAACACGGCGGAAGACTTCTATCGTCCCATCCCGCCGGAAGAGGCGGAGGGGGTGCCGCCGCTGCCGGACGGGTTCCGGGTGATGGTGGCGGGGAACATCGGCGCCAGCCAGGCGTTCCCCACGCTGATCGGCGCGGCGGAGCGGCTGCGGGACGACCATCCCGACATTCACTTCCTGGTCGTGGGCGACGGGCGGATGCGGCCGTGGGTAGAGGAGCAGGTGCGGGAGAAGGGGCTGCGGAACACCGTCCACCTGCTGGGGCGGCACCCCGCGACGCGGATGCCGCACTTCTTCGCCCACGCGGACGCGCTGCTGGCCACGCTGGGCAGGGAGCCGGTGTTCGAGTACACCATCCCCAGCAAGGTGCAGTCGTACCTGGCGTGCGCCAGGCCGGTCATCGCCTCGCTGGACGGCGAGGGCGCGCGCGTCGTCCGGGAGGCGGGGGGGCTGGCCGCGCCGGCGGAGGATCCGGAGGCGCTGGCCGCCGCCGTGCTGGCCATGCGGGAGAAGACGGCGGAGGAGCGGGAGGCCATGGGCGCGCGGGCGCGGGCCTACTTTCTGGAGCACTTCGATCGCGAGATGCTGATGGAGCGGCTGGAAGGGTGGATGCGCGAGCTGGCGGAGGCCCGCCGATGAAGGTGCTGGTGCTGGGCGCGGACGGCATGCTGGGCCACCGCCTGGTGACGCACCTG
The DNA here is from genome assembly GCA_036259455.1 of Longimicrobium sp. GTDB lineage: Bacteria > Gemmatimonadota > Gemmatimonadetes > Longimicrobiales > Longimicrobiaceae > Longimicrobium. Next base: position 4,763 of record DATABT010000576.1, read on the forward strand.
CGTCCCAGCCACGAGGTGCGGGGCACGTTGCGCCAGGACGCCGGCGCCTACGCGCGCTACGGCGGGCTCTTTCCCCCGGAGAGCACGTACTTCGGCATCGACGTGCGCTCGCTGGAGCGGCTGGCGGAGGTGTTCGCCGACGTCCGGCCGGACGCCGTCATCAACGCGGTGGGAATCGTCAAGCAGCGCCCCTCGGCGCACGACGCCATTCCGTCGCTGGAGATCAACTCGCTCCTGCCACACCGCCTGTCCGTGCTCTGCCGGGGCGTGGGCGCGCGGCTGGTGCACGTGTCCACCGACTGCGTGTTCTCCGGCGAAAAGGGGATGTACCGCGACGACGACCCGTCGGACGCAAGGGACCTGTACGGAAAGAGCAAGTACCTGGGCGAGGTGGGCGACCCCGGGTGCATCACCCTGCGGACGTCCATCATCGGGCCGGAGCTGGCGCGAAAAACGGGGCTGCTGGAGTGGTTCCTGGCGCAGTCGGGCACCATCCGCGGCTTTCGGCGGGCCATCTTCAGCGGCTTTACCACGGCGGAGCTGGCGCGGGTGATCGAGATGCTGCTCGTCCATCATCCGGACGCCAGCGGCGTGTACCACGCATCCACCGATCCCATCAGCAAGTTCGACCTGCTGGTGGGGATCCGCGACCGGCTGGGCCGGGACGTGGAGATCGTTCCCGACGACGACTTTCACTGCGACCGCAGCCTGGACTCGTCCCGGTTTCGCGCGGAGTTCGGCTACACGCCGCCTTCGTGGAACCGGCTGCTGGACGAGCTGGCGGCGGACATCAAGGCAGGCGACTCATGATCCTGGAAGGCAAGAGCGTCCTGGTCACCGGCGGCACCGGGTCCATGGGCAAGAGCTTCGTGCGCCGCGTGCTCAGCGGCGAGCTGGGCACCCCGCGCAAGGTGATCGTGCTCTCGCGCGACGAGGGCAAGCAGCACGACATGCGCACGTCGTACCTGCACACGAAGGCGGCCACCGACGAGGTGATCTACCGCAATTTCATGAACGTGCTGGAGTTCCGCATCGGCGACGTGCGCGACTACGCCGACGTGTGCACCGCCCTGCGCGACGCCGACATCGTGGTGAACGCGGCCGCCCTCAAGCAGGTGCCCAGCTGCGAGTACTTTCCCACGCAGGCCGTCCTCACCAACTGCATGGGCGCCACGAACATCGTCCGCGCCATCGAGGAGAACGGCTACCCGGTGGAGACGGTGGTCGGCATCAGCACCGACAAGGCGTGCAAGCCGGTGAACGTGATGGGGATGACCAAGGCCATCCAGGAGCGCATCTTCATCTCCGCCAACGTGCTGAGCCCCCGCACCCGCTTCATCGGCGTGCGCTACGGCAACGTGCTGGCCTCGCGCGGCTCCGTCATCCCCCTGTTCCACGAGCAGATCCGCAACGGCGGGCCGGTGACGCTCACCGTGCCGGAGATGACGCGTTTTCTGCTCTCCCTGAACCAGGCGGTGGACACGGTGTTCGCGGCGCTGCTGCACGCGCGGCCGGGCGAGATCTTTGTCCCCGACGCGCCGGCGGCCACGGTGGAGAACATCGCCCGCGCGCTCATCGGCGAGCGGCCGATCCAGATCCGGGTGACGGGGATCCGGCCGGGGGAAAAGATGCACGAGATCATGGTGTCGGACGAAGAGGCGCCGCAGTGCGTGCGCCGCGGCGCCTACTACGCCATCCGCCCCATGCTCCCCGAACTGCGCAGCCCCGGCGAGGAGCCCGGCGGCGCGCTGCAGAAGGAGCTCTCCTCCGGCGACAGTGTGCTGGACTACCCGGGCACGGTGGAGCTGCTGGCGCGGCACCGGCTGCTGCTGGAGGACGCGCCGGCGCTGGCGGGCCACGGCGGCGAGCTGCTGCGGTGAGCGAGGCGCGGCGGATGAAGGTCATGACCATCGTGGGCACCCGCCCGGAGATCATCAAGCTCTCCCGGGTGATCCACGAGCTGGACCGGTACACCGACCACGTGCTGGTGCACACGGGCCAGAACTACGACTACGAGCTCAACGAGATCTTCTTCCGCGAGCTGGAGATCCGCCGCCCGGACCACTTTCTGGAGGCGGCGGGGGAGACGGCGGCGGAAACCATCGGCAACGTGATCGCGCGGGCCGACCGGGTGATCGCGCAGGAGAAGCCGGACGCGCTCCTTCTGCTGGGCGACACCAACTCCTGCATTTCGGCGCTTTCCGCCAAGCGCCGCCGCGTCCCCGTCTTTCACATGGAGGCGGGGAACCGGTCGTTCGACGAGCGGGTGCCCGAGGAGATCAACCGCCGCGTGGTGGATCACCTGAGCGACATCAACCTGGTCTACACCGAGCACGCGCGCCGCTACCTGCTGCGCGAGGGCATCCGCCCGGAGACGGTGATCAAGACGGGCTCGCCCATGCGCGAGGTGCTGTCGCACTACGCCGAGCGCATCGAGCAGTCCGACGTCCTCCAGCGGCTGGAGCTGGAGCCGGAGCGCTTCGTCGTCGTCAGCGCGCACCGCGAGGAGAACGTCGACAGCGAGACGAACTTCCGGGGGCTGATCGGCACGCTCAACGCGCTGGCGGAGCGGTGGGGCTACCCCGTCATCGTCTCCACGCATCCGCGGACGCAGAAGCGGCTCGACGCGGCGGGCGAGCTGAAGCTGGACGAGGGCGTGCGGCTGATGAAGCCGCTGGGCTTTCTGGATTACGTGCACCTGCAGCAGCGCGCCTTCTGCGTGGTCAGCGACAGCGGGACCATCACGGAAGAATCGTCGCTGCTGGGCTTTCCCGCCGTGACCATCCGCGAGGCGCACGAGCGGCCGGAGGGGATGGACGTGGGGACGCTGGTGATGTGCGGGCTGGACCCGGCGGACGTGCTGCAGGCGGTGGAGGTGGTGACGGACCAGGCGCGGGAGCGAGGCCGCCGCCCCGCCACGGTGCCGGACTACGCGACGGAGACGGTGTCGCTCAAGGTGGTGCGCGTCATTCTCTCCTACACGCGCTACGTGAACCGGACGGTCTGGCATGCCTGAGGGGCGCCCGCTGCGCATCGCGGTGCTCACGCAGGAGGACCCGTTCTACATCCCCGCCAACGTGGAGCTGCTCTGCCGCGAGCCGGGCTTTGACGTGCGCGAGATCATCGTGCTGGACGCGCGCGGATCGCTGGCCAACATGCGCGGCAAGCTGCTGCGCTGGTTCGGCGCGGCGGCGTGCGCGCGTCTGGCCGCGCGGCTGGCGGCGGGCAAGGCGCTGGAGGCGGTGAACCGCGCCGCCGGCTACCGGCTCCCCGGCCGGCCAACCAGCCTGCGGGCGGTGGCGCGGCGCTACGGCATTCCCTTCGCCGTGGAGACGAACGCCAACGCGGCGCCGCTGCTGCAGCGGCTGCGCGCGCACGACCTGGACGTGATCGTCTCCTTCAGCGCGCCGCAGGTGTTCAGGACCGAGCTGCTGAGGCTGCCGCGGCTGGGGTGCGTGAACCTGCACTGCAGCCTGCTGCCGCACTACCGCGGCCTGCTTCCCAGCTTCTGGGTGCTGTACCACGGCGAGCCGCGCTCCGGCGCCACGGTGCACTTCATGGACGCGGAGATCGACAACGGCGCGCTGCTTCGCCAGGCGGAGGTGCCGCTGAACGGCGCGCGCAGCATGGACCAGGTGCTGGCGCTCACGAAGAAGCGCGGCGGCGAGCTGATGGTGGAGGCGCTGCGCGAGCTGGCGGCGGGAACGGCCAAGCCGATGCCGAACCCGGTGGACGAGGGCTCGTACTTCACCTGGCCCACGGACGAGGAAGCCCGCGCGTTCCGGGCGAAAGGGTACCGGCTGGCATGACGCGCCTGGCGCTGATCAGCATGGACGTGGAGGACTGGCACCACCTGGAGTACTTCGCCGGGTCGCGCCCCTCCGCGCCGGCCGTCTCCATGCTCGACGGGGTGGACCGCTTCGCCGCCGTGCTGGACGAAGAGGGCGTCCCCGGCACCTTCTTCACCCTGGGCGAGGTCGCGGCCGCGCACGGCGCCACGCTGCGGACGCTGGCGGAGGCGGGGCACGAGATCGCCTCGCACGGACCGGATCACCAGCTGCTCAAGCGCGTCTCCACGGCGGAGTTCGTGGACTCCATGCGCACCCACAAGGACGCGCTGGAGCAGGTGCTGGGGCGGCCGGTAAGTGGATATCGCGCGCCCTGCTTTTCGATGGACGAGGCGAAGCTGGCGCGGCTGCCGGAGCTGGGCTTTCGCTACGACAGCAGCTGGATCCGCTTTGGCGCGCACCCGCTGTACGGGTCGATGGACCTGACGCACTGGGAAGAGCCCGTGCGCGGCGCCTGGCGCGATCCGTCCAGCGGCCTGGTCGAGTTCGAGGTGCCGATGGCAAGGACGCCGCTGAGAAAGAAGCTCCCCGCGGGGGGCGGCGCCTACTTCCGCATCTTTCCGTGGATGATGACGCGCGCGCTCGTCCGCCGCTTTCTGGCGGAGGGCGCGGGCGTCTACGTGTTCTACATCCACCCGTTCGAGTGCTCCGCCGTGCCGGGGATCGACTATCCCCGAGGGACGGGGCGGGGCACGAGGATCCGCTTCCAGACCGGCCGCCAGAAGACCCTGCCGCGCCTGCGCCGCCTGTTCGCGGAGCTGCGCGCGGCGGGGTTCACGTTCTCCACCTGCGAAAGCGCCGCCCGTGTCCTCGCCCGCTGACGTGCTGGTGGTGGGCTCCGGCGGCTTCGTGGGCCGAGCGCTGGTGCCGGGCCTCCGCTATGCGGGGCTGAACGTGCTCGCCGCCACGGGCCGTCCGCGCGCGGCGGACGTGCGGCCGGTGGACGTGAAGGACGCGGCGTCGGTGGATGCCCTCTTCGCGTCGTTGGATGCGCCGCCGCGCGCCGTGGTGCACCTGGCCGCCATCGCGCACAAGCCCGTGAGCGCCGTCGCCGCGGGCATGTACGACGCCGTGAACCATCGCGGCCTCGTCCACGTGCTCCGCGCCGCGCGCAAAGCCGGGGCGGAGCGCCTGGTCTTCTTCAGCTCCGCGTCCGTCTACGGCGACGCGGGGCGCACGGACGCGGTGGGCGAGGATGCCGAGCTCCGCCCCTCCGGCGAGTACGGCGTCAGCAAGGCGCGCGCGGAGGATGCCTGCCGCGCCGCGATGGCGGAGGGCTTTCACTGCGCGATGCTGCGCTTTCCCGCCATCTACGCGCGCGACTGGCTGGTGGACGTGCGCAAGCGCGCGTACGTGCCCGGGCTCGCGGGCAAGGCGCTGCTGCGCGTCCCCGGCCGCGCGCCGCGCTACAGCCTGTGCGCCGTGTGGAACGCCGTGGATGCCGTCCGCGTCGCGCTGGGCGAGAACTTCGCGCCCGGCGCCTACAACGTGACGGACGGGGAGCCGTACACGCAGGACGAGGTGGCGCGCGTGGTCGGCGCCATCGAGGGCGTGTCACGCCGCGTCCCCATCCCCCGCGCCGTTGCCCGCCTGGCGCTGTGGAACGCCGCCGGCGTGCTCCCCGCGCCGCGCCGCACCGGGTTGCGCGACAACTACTGGAAGCTGTTCGAGGGCCTGGTGCTGGACGACGCCCGCATCCGCGCCGCCGGCTATCGACCCACCGCGCGCCTGGATTCGCTCCTCGTCTGATTTCGAAACGCTGGTCCCTTGGGGAAAACGAGAGAGGACGTGGATGAAAGCATCATCCACGTCCTCTCTTGTTCCTCCGCGTGACGCCAGTCAGGGCGTCGCGGCGGGACGGCGGCGGCGGCCCACCAGCGCGCCCATGTCGCCACGGAAGCCGTCCAGCGCCGCGCGAAAGGGCTCGCTGTCCGGGTCGTGGCGCACGCGGGCCATGTACTCCCGCACGAACGCCACGATCACCCCCAGCACCAGCCCCAGCAGCAGCGACGCCGTCAGCACGCGGATGAGCGATCCGCGCGGATGCTCCGGGACGAGCGGCGGGTCCAGCACGCTGAGCACCGTCATGTCGTCGCGCACGTTGATCTGCGCGTTGGCCAGCTCCGCGCTCAGCGCCACGTACACCCGCTCGTTGGTCTCGTACTCGCGCAGCACGTCCGCCGCCTGCGCGCGCAGCTCCGGAAGCTGGCGCGCGCCGGGGTAGATGCCCGACGCCCCGCCCGCCGTCACGCGGCCCAGCTGCGCGCGCATGGTGGCCAGCTCGCTCTCGCCCGCCTGCAGGCGCGGGTGCCCGGGCGCCAGCGTGCGGCGCAACTGCGCGACCTCCACCTCCTTGGCCAGGATCTGCTGCTGCAGCGCCGTGGCCGTCTCGATCCCCTGCCGCGCCTGCTCCTGCACCTCCACCGTGCCGGTGCTGCGCTGAAACTGCAGCAGCCGCTGCTCCGACGTGGCCAGCCGCGCGCGCGCCTCGGCCAGCTGCTTCTCCAGCACCGCCTGCTTGGTGGCGGCCGTCTCCACCGCCAGCCGCGTGACGAACTGGTTGATCAGGTCGGGATACTCCGCCGCCACCGCCGCGGCCACCCGCGGGTCGCGCGCGTCCACCTCGATGGTGATGGAGCCGTCGCCGCTGTTCACCTTGCGGCGCGTCCCCTTGGCGAGCACGAGGGCCACCTGCTCCGGGTCCGCGCCGGGGACGCTCTTCGCCACCCGCCTGGCCACGGAGTCGCGCAGCGAGCGGCTGTGGAGGATACCGGCGACCAGTTTCTGGCTGCCGCTGCCGCCGCCCATGCGCCCGGTGACGAACGAGGGGAGCTGCGACAGCACCGACGTGCGCTCCGCCGGGTCCGGCGAGGGCACCAGCACCGTGGACGCGGAGTAGACGGGCGGGCTCAGCTTGGCGATGGCCACGCCGATGATCACCACCGCCACCGTACACCCCACGATGGCGCGCCACCGGTGCAGCAGCACGGCGGCGTAGTCCAGAAGGCGGATCTCGTCGCCGCGGCGGGTGTGCGCGGCCTCGTCGGTGTGCTTGATCATGCAGGAACAGGGTCGCGGCGAACGCCCGCGGCGCACCGCCGCGAGGCGGGAATGCTGGGACCACGGCGGCGCGCGCGGGCGGGATCTCCGGCCGCGCGCTTGAACTTCATCACTGGCAAAAACTTACGAAAGGTACTGGCCCGCAGCCCTGCTCGCAACCCATTCCGTCATCTTCCCGCTCCCGGAGCAGGTGTCACGCGGAGGACGCGGATCATGAAAATCGCCCGCGCCGCGGCTGTCATTTCGAAGGAGGCGCCCGCGTGATCGCCGCCGGTGCAGGAACCCA
>DATABT010000577.1:0-1504 GCA_036259455.1 Longimicrobium sp.
ACGCGCTTTCCGCCATCCACCTCCCGCGCCGCCTGCGCCAGCGCGCGCGCCCGCCCCTGGCGCGGGAGCACGCGGACGGCCGCGCGCGGCGCGTAGTGGCGGTCCAGCATCCCCGGCGAGGGGCGCGCGGCGGTCGCGTCCGTGGCGGAAGAGGGAAGGGCGACGTCGCCGATCACGGGGCGCAGGTCCTCCACCGAGACCGTTCCCGGACGCAAAAGGGTGGGGACGGGACCGACAAGAGAAAGCACGGTGGATTCGATGCCGACCGGGCAGGGGCCGCCGTCCACGATCACGTCCACCCGCGCGCCCAGGCTGCGCTCTACGTGCCGCGCCGTCGTCGGCGAAACCTGCGTGGAGCGGTTGGCGCTGGGCGCGGCGACGGGGATGCCGGCCGCGCGCAGCAGCGCGTGCGCCACCGGATGCGCGGGGACGCGCAGGGCCACGCTCGGCAGCCCCGCGGTGACGGAATCGGGGATGGAATCGTTCTTCGGAACGACCAGCGTAAGCGGCCCGGGCCAGAACGCCGCCGCCAGCCGCTCCGCCTGCTCCGGCCACGACGAGGCAAGTCCCCGCGCCGCATCCACATCCGCCAGGTGGACGATGAGCGGGTTGTACGAGGGGCGCCCCTTGGCCTCGTAGATGCGTTGCACCGCGGCGGGGTCCAGCGCATGCGCGCCGAGCCCGTAGACGGTCTCGGTGGGAAAGGCGACCAGGCCGCCCGCGCGCAGCACCTCCGCCGGCTGGCGGAGCGCCGCGGGATCGGGGTGGACGGGGTCTACGCGAAGCAGGGTCATGCCGTGGGGGCGCGGTGCGCGGCCGGGAGAAGCGGGCACGCAAGTGCAAGCGGCAGGCCGAAATAGACGGGGTGTTCCGCTGCCCGCGGACGGGTACGGGGTTTGCCTGAGCGAGTGGAGCGAGAGCGCCGGCGGCGTCGGGCGAGCGCCCTCCGGAGGCCGGACGAGAGGATCAACCGCGAACCACCCGAAGTGGCTGCAAGGAGGACGAGATGTTCTGGATGTTCATGACGGCGCTGTGGGTGGTGATGCTGCTGGCCCCGCTGGCGCTTCTCGTCGCCCTGCTGCCGGCCGGCCGCGACTGCCCGCGCTGCGGGGGAGAGACGCTGCTGCTGCGCCATCGCGCGCTGCACGCCGTCCGCCGCTTCCTGGGCCGCCGCTGGTGCACCGCCTGCGGGTGGGAGGGGTTGATGCGCTACTCGCAAAACGTGCCGGTGCCCGTGATGGAGGTGGTGGAGGTGCGCGACGAGGCCGACGACGACGCCGTGTGGCGCGGCGAGCGCGACGGCAACGTGTTCTGAGCGATCCAGCCGCACCCGTAGTACCCGGCGCCCGCGTGGGATTCGTCCCGCGCGGGCGCACTCGTTCGGGGCCCCTCCCCCCTCGTTCCTTGCGGAGAGGGAGAATTCGACCGCGCCCCGATCCGCGGGATCGCGTCAACCTCCCCCAGGGTTTTTTGGGGGAGGTCGCGAGGTGACGAGCGGGAGGGG
>DATABT010000578.1:0-2504 GCA_036259455.1 Longimicrobium sp.
CGCGCGGACGACGGCATCCACCTCCGCCTCCGCCAGCAGCGGCAGGGCGGAGAGGCGCGCGTCCGGCGCGGCGACGGCGGCGGCCAGCAGGGTCCGGAAGTGCTCCGTAATCCGCCGCGCCGTCGCTGCGTCGAAGAGCGCCGTCGCGTACTCCAGCGCGCCGATCATCCCCTCCCCGTCGTTCCGGAGGGCGAGGGTCAGGTCGAAGGGGGCGTGCGTCCCCGGAACCGGAACGCGGCCGATCTCCAGGCCGGGGAGCGGCGCGGGGCCGTCGTCCGCGGTCTGCAGGCTGAACATCACCTGAAAGACGGGGGCGTGCGCGGCGGAGCGGGGCACCTTCAGCTCGTCCACCAGCCGCTCGAACGGCATCTCCTGGTGCGCGAAGGCGCCCAGCGTCCCCTCGCGCACGCGGCGCAGGAGGGTGCGAAAGGGCGGGTCGCCGGACAGGTCCGTCCGCAGCGCGAGGGTGTTCACGAAGAAGCCGACCACGTCGCGCGTCTCCGGCCGCGCGCGGTTGGCGACGGGCGTGCCGATCACCACGTCCTCCTGCCGCGCGTACCGTCCCAGCAGCCCGCCGAACGCGGCCAGCAGCACCATGAACGGCGTGCATCCCTCCGCCCGGGCCAGCGCGTCCACGGCGTCCGCGACCCCGCGCGGCAGGCGGAAGCGCTCCGACGCGCCGTGCCCCTCCCACACCGGCGGGCGCGGGCGGTCCGCCGGCAGCTCCAGCAGCGCGGGGGCGCCGGCCAGCGCGTCGCGCCAGAACGCCACCTGCGCGTCGTAGAAGTCGCCCGCCAGCCGCTCGCGCTGCCACGCCGCGTAGTCCGCGTACCGCACCTCCGGCGCGGGGAGGCTCGCTTCCTCACCGGCGGCGAAGGCCGCGTAGAGGGCCGCCAGGTCGCGCAGCAGCACGCCCGTGCTCCACGCGTCCGTGACCACGTGGTGGAGGTTGATGAGCAGCACGTGCTCGGCCGCGGCCATCCGGTAGAGGCGGACGCGCGCCAGCGGCCCGCGCTCCAGGTTGAACGGGCGTGACGACTCGTCCATCAGCCGGCGCCGCAGATCGTCTTCCCGCGCGTCCGCGGCGACCGGCGTGAGATCGATGGACTCCACCGGCAGGGCGCCGCGCGGCAGGATGACCTGCATCGCCCCGCCCTCCATCCACCGGAAGACGGTGCGCAGCGACTCGTGCCGCTCCGCCAGGCCGTCCAGTGCCTTCTGCAGCGCGTCCGCGTCCAATTCGCCGCGCAGCCGCAGCGCCAGGGGAACGGCGTAGATGGCGCGGCCCGGGTCCATGCGGTCCAGCATCCACAGCCGCTGCTGCGAGAAGGAGACGGGCGCGGCGGATGCCGTCACGCGCGCGCCATCCGCCGTCTCCACCTCGACTTCCAGGTCGCTGGGGCGGGGGAGGATGCGGGCGGATTCCTCCGCCTCGGCACGCGGCGCGGCCTCCACCGCGGCGGCCAGGGCGCGGACCGACGGATGCTCGAAGAGGGCGCGCAGCGGAAGCGCGGCGCCGGTGCGGTCGCGCAGGTGCGTCCAGACGTGCATCGCCAGCAGCGAGTGCCCGCCCAGCGAGAAGAAGTCGTCCGCCGCGCCTACCCGCTCCGCGCCCAGCACCTGCGCGAAGACCTCCGCCACCGTGCGCTCCGCTTCCGTCGCGGGCTCCACGTACTCCGCGGCCTCCGCGGCAAACACGGGCTCGTGGAGCGCGCGGCGGTCCACCTTGCCCGACGAGGTGCGCGGGAAGGCCTCCATCGCCACGACCGCGGCGGGGACCATGTAGCCCGGCAGCCGCTCCGCCGCGTGCGCCTGCAGCGCGGCCGCATCCACCGACTCGCCCGCGCGGGGGACGACGTACGCCGCCAGCCGCCGGTCCACGCCGGCGCCGCGCGCGTCCACCACGGCGTCGGCCACGGCGGGGTGCGCGCGCAGCACGGACTCGATCTCTCCCGGCTCGATGCGGAAGCCGCGCACCTTGAGCTGCACGTCCGCGCGGCCCAGGTACTCGATCTCGCCGTTCGCCAGCCACCGCGCCCGGTCGCCGCTGGCGTACATCCGCTCCCCCGGCGCGCCGAAGGGGTCGGGGAGATAGCGTTCCGCCGTCAGCGCCGGCCGCCCCAGGTAGCCGCGGGCCACGCCGCACCCGGCCTGGTACAGCTCTGCCGGCATGCCGATGGGCACGGGACGGAGCGCGCCGTCCAGCACGTACGCGCGCCGGCCGGCCAGCGGGCGGCCCAGCGTCACCGGGCCGTCCGCGGTGCAGGCGGCGTGGGTGGAGTAGGTCGTGTCTTCCGTGGGCCCGTAGAGGTTGTGCACCTCGCCCACGCCCGCCGCGTACAGCGCCCGCACCAGGTCCGCGGAGAGCGGCTCGCCGCCCAGGTTCAGCCGCCGCAGCGCCGGCAGCCGCCCCGCCGCCAGCAGCTCGCGCGCGGCGGTGGGCACCATCCCCGCCTGCGCCACGCCGTCGCCATCCGCCAGCTCGGCGACGGCGAGGGCGTCGT
>DATABT010000579.1:0-15794 GCA_036259455.1 Longimicrobium sp.
CGAGCATCTCCCCGACGGTGACCACCGAAATCCACGCCGTCAGATTGCGCGAGCCCAGACCGAAGCGCGACTCGAGCCGCTCCGACGCCGCGCCGCCTCGGGCAAGATGAATGAGGATGTTGGTGTCGAGCAGGACGGGCGTGCCGGACGGGATCACGACATCTCCTCCAGCATCGCCGCGATCTCCTCATCCGTCTCGTCGCCCGGCCACGCTCCGATGACGGCGTTTATGCCGGAGCGTGGACCCTGCAGTCGCCGCATCTCACGGAAATCGGTCGGCGCGAACACCGGCCGCGGCAGGTCTGACCAGAGCGCCAGGTCTTGGTCATCGGCAAGCTGCAGCAGGTCCGCGTCCACACGCAGGAGCGAGCCGGACGGGCGGAACTGCGCAACCCCGCTCACCGCCGCCACGCGCCCGAAGAACGGCGCCAGCACCTCTGGCTCGCCGTCAGCCAGAACACCACGGATCTGTTCGCCGGACTGCAGAACCAGCGTAAAGGCACGGTCGCTGTGGCGGATGGCATCCACCTTTCCCGCGATGCGCACCCGCTGCGAGCGCGGCGTCTGGCGATGGAGCCGTCGCACGGTCTGGATCCCCTCCGGCGTGACCGTCAGCGAAGGCCGATCCGCGCGTCCGTTGCGGATTTCCACTGCCTCCACTCCATGGCGGAAGACCTCTCGGAATCCCTCGAAGCTCCGGAGCAGCGGCGGATCGTACGCATCGCTGTCTTCGTTGCCAGACAGCGCTTCGTCCAGGCTGCGGCCCATCAGCGTGAGCGCGGAATCGGACGCGTCTACCGGCGGGAACAGATCCGCCTGCACAAACCGCTGCGGCAGCGCCTCCAGCAGGCTTGGAATGCGCAGTTCGATCCCGGGCGTACCCCGGTGAAAGCCTGCCATCCGGAATGCGGCCGCGTCGTTCACCCACGCGGGAGGAAAGCCACCCTTCGCCGAACTCCGCCCTTCCAGGCGCAGGCGCACCGCGCCCTTTGCGCCGCGGTCCACGGCGTCCAGCAGGTCACGCAGCAGGGCGCCGGGAAGCCCTTCTCCCGCGCCCTGAAATCCGTGCAGCAGCAGCGTGTACTTCAGCATGGTGGCACCTCCCGTTCCGGAGCGGCCATCAAATTCGCCTTTTCTTCGGCTGGAATCAAGGCGGTCAAAACACCCGGCCTCCCAGGGGGACGTCTTTGTCCGGGCGCAGGAGGACGACGGCGCCGTCGGGATCGGGGAGGCCCAGCACCAGCACCTCGGAGCGGAACGGCCCGATCTGGCGGGGCGGAAAGTTGGTGACCGCGATCACCCGCGTGCCGACCAGCTGCTCGGGCGTGTAATGGACGGTGAGCTGGGCGCTGCTCTTCCGCGTTCCCAGCTCGGGGCCGAAGTCGATCCACAGCTTGATGGCGGGCTTGCGCGCCTCGGGAAACGGCTCGGCGCGCTCCACCCGCCCCACCCGCATCTCCACCTTCTCGAAATCCGCGTATTCGATGGTCATCGTTCCGGTAGCGCTGGCTGATCGGATTGTCCCGCGTTGCGGAGGGAGGATGGCGCGCGGGGGCGGCGGGGGCAAGGTGGATGGATTGCTTCGCGCCGGCGTAGCACCCCTCGCACATCCACCCTTCCGGCGTGGCGACGGGATGCGCATCGGCGAATGATGCCCCGCAGCAGACGCAAGGCTGCACGTCCGCTGATGCGTCCACCGCCGGGTCGGAGAATGATTCGCTTGATTCCACGCCGGCGACAGATTCGATCACGGCGCGCTGCTCACTCACCGGTCGCCGAGTCGTCCTTACGTGCAATCGTCTCGCCCACGACGGAAATCGCCCATTCCATCACCCCGAAGAACGCCTGCCGCGCCTCCTCGTCCTGCAGCAGCTGGATCGGAAACGACGGGCGCCGAGCGATGGCATCCATCGGCACGGACACGCCCGGGATACGGTTGATGCGCACAAGGAACTCGCGGCGCCGCTCGTCGGGTTCGAATCCCGGCATCGCCTTCATCCACTGCGGCGCCAGCTCCACCATCCCGTACGTATAGAGCGAGAAGAAAAGGTAGCGCCGCCCCCCGATCCACAGGCGCGGTACGAGGGATCCATCCGCCGTACCACGCCCGAAGAAAAAATCCGGCATGTGCTCGCGCGCCCACTCCAGGATGCGGTCGGCCACCTCCACGGCGGCGGCGCCCTTCTTCTCCTTCAGCCGTTCCTGGAAGCGCGGCAGCGTCCAGGTCTCCCCCTGCGGGCGGGCCTTCTTGCGCTCCGCGGCCGCCGTCTGGCCGATCACGCGCGGCACCAGCGTCTTCATCTCGCCGCCCACGTACTGTCGCACCTCCACGCCCAGCACTTCGGCCGGGTCCATCTGGCCGTTCAGGAATTCGATGATCGCCTTCAGTGACTGCGGAATCACGTCGGCGACGAAGACCAGGCGTACCTTGCCGGCCTGCAGGTTGGTCCTGGCCTTCTGCCAGAACTCCTCCGGGTCCTCGCCCGCCAGGAACTCCGCGAGCGCGATATCGGCGGCGCCGGAGTCTTCGCGAAAGCGGCGCCCCAGGTACTCGCGCATGCGCTCCACGGGCCAGTAGCGGGCCGCATTGGCCGCGTAGTCCAGCATCTGCCCCACGACCTCGCGTCGGATTCGCATGTCGGTGCTGCGCTTGACCTCCACAAGCGTGGGGACGGCGTCCTGGTCAAGGAACAGGTGATCGAGATAGCCGTACGCGCTTACCTCGTCCTCGATCATCACCGGCATCTCGCGTGAGACCAGGAGCCACCGCCGCGCCGGCCCATCACCCATCTGATCGCCCGCCATCAGGTGCGGATAATCGGCAAGCAGCTTCTGCAGCACGAGTTCGTCGTCGTACGGCTGCTCCCGCATCTCCACCAGCCGGCGTTCCCCGTCCATCATGAAGATCGCGCCGCCGCTCATGAACCTGTCTTCGTTGAAGGTCGATGGAGATCGCCGCCTACCATGCCCAGCGCAGGCCGAAGTGCGTGCCGGAGAGGCGCATCACGCCGTCCTCGCCGCCGCCGCGGTACCACTCGGCGACCACGGCGCCGGTGTCGGTCAGGCGCAGCAGCACGCCCACCCCGCGGCCGTTGGAGATGGATTCGCGGCGGCGCGTGGTGATCTCCACCGCGCCGCCGTCGGATTCAACGACGGCGGGGTTCTGGAACTGCTGGTAGTAGTGGATGCCCGTGAATCCGTACACTCGCAGCACGCCGATGCCGTAGCCCAGCTCGATGTCGCCGCCGGTGTCGTACAGCGTGCCCGCGCCGCCGGTTACCGCGCCCGTGCCGTCGCCGTAGCGGTCGCGCAGCCCCTGCTGGTCGGCGCGCAGCCGGCGCATGCCGAAGGTGTAGCGCCCGCCCAGGTAGGGGCCGTGGCGGCCGCCTACCTCGATGGTGTATCCGCCGAGCCAGCTGAACCCCGCGTCCACCACGTCCGTGCCGCCGCCGCCCCGCCCCGCCACCAGGAACCCGCCGTGTGCGTGCTGCGCGGCCGCGTCAGTGGAGGCGAGGGCGATGGAAAGCACGGCCGCAAGAAAGACGATGCGTCGCATGGCGGACCGGGGGGCGAGGGTGGGATGATGCCGCGCGGCGGAGCGCCGGGAGCGCGGCGCGAAACGCGGCGGTGTACCCGCGCGCCGTGGTGTTCGATCCGTGTCAGCTCGTTCAGGGTTAGATTTAGACCAGCGCAACCTCAGGCCATACTGGACGACGGTTGCGCCAGGACGTGGGTCCGCAGCCACCCTACGATCAGCGTGGTCAGATCGCGGAACGTGAGATGCTCCGGCGGCGGCAGGTGGGCGGCTTCGCACATCTCCGGCAATCCGCGCCGGAACGTCAGATATCGATCCACGATCCCGGCGGCGCCGGGCAGCATTACGCCCTCACCGCAATGGGTCGCCAGGAAGTCGCGCACCTGCTGGATCGCGATGGCCGGATCACGTCCATGAGCACGGATATCCTGTCCCGCGATGTCGGAGATGTACCGCTGGTACCTGTAGCGATTGGTATCGAGCACGATGGCGGCCTTACGGCGTTGCACACCGCGGCCGAACGCCTTGGCCCCGATGAAGATCCCCAGTTCCAGGGGCATGTTGAAGCGGGGCAGCCGTGAATCGCGATCGAGCTGCGTGCGGGAGATGTCGTGGATGGCGAGGCGGCACTCGCTGATGATGCGGATGATCTTTTCGATCCGCACTTCGCTGCTGTCCTCCACCTCAAGAGCCGAGCGAGGATAGAACCCGCAATCGTAGACAGCAAAAGCGACGGCCTCGAAGAGAGGCCGGTACGCGGAGTCGAAAGGACAGTTGATGAAGAGGCTGTTGTCGTAGCTTCTCACGGGCATGGCGATGTCTGGAGACTCACGTCCGCGACCCCGCGTCGTGGTGGTCGGCCGCCACCTTTGCGCGGGCGGACGAATCGGTCTTCGAAAGCGCCTTGGCCGGTTTGGAGACGGACCGCGGCCGTCGTACGGCATTCATGGTTCCGGCTTCCACCTTGCGCCAGAGCTCCATCGCCTGCTTCACGGTAATCCTGTCACTCTCGTGCGCAGGCTGGATCGTGCGCCACTTTGGCATCTGTGCCTCACCCGTTGCTGGTTCGTACGTCTAGTGTACTCGTCCTCCGGCGATTTGGGAAGCGCTCACAAATACAGCCACGGCGCCGACTTTCCTCGCGCAGAATCCGCCATCATGACATGCTCCGCAGTGCCTGCATCACCTCCGCCAGCCGCGCGGCCAGGATCTCGGCGGCGGGGTCCAGGACGAGGTCCACGTGCGCGCCGGGGACGGTGTGCACCACCAGCTCGCCGCGGACGAAGGGGCGCCAGCGGTCGGGGAGCGCGTCCGGGCCCATCCCGTCCTCCGCCTTGCCCTCCGAGGCCACGAACAGCGCCACGGGCACGTCCAGCGGCCCGGGGTGGCGGTAGGCGTGCACGGCGCGCGCGGTGGCGGCGAACACGTTGAGCGACCGGTCCACCCGCTCCAGCTCCGCGTCCATCACCTGCCCGCCGTGCCGAGCGATCCACCGCGCCAGCCCGGCCAGCTGCTCCCCGCGCGGAAGGGTGCGCAGCTCCGCCGCCAGCGCGTCCAGCAGCGCCTCGTCTTCCGTGACGATGCTGCCCGCGAAGCGGCGGAACAGCTCCACCCGGTCCACCGGGGTGCCCGGGCGCCGGTCGTCGGGGGCGGGGGGGTCGACGAGGGCCAGCAGCGCCACCTCCTGCCCCGCCGCGCGCAGCTGGCGCGCGGCCTCGAACGCGGTCACGCCGCCGGACGACCATCCGCCCAGCCAGTACGGCCCCCGCGGCTGCTCCGCGCGGATCTCCTCCACGAAGCGGGCGGCGAGCGCCTCCACGCCCTCCAGCGGCGCCTCGCCGCCGGTGAGGCCGGGGGCGTGCAGGGCCAGGAACGGCTGCTCCCGCCCCAGCCGCCGCGCCAGGTCGGCGTAGTGCGTCACCGTGCCGCCCGCCGGGGGAAAGAAGACGAGCGGCGGCAGCGCGCCCCCGGCGTTCAGCGCCACCAGCAGGCGTCCTTCATCCGCGCCCGCGCCCTCGCGGCGCAGGGCCTGGGCGAACGCGCCGACGGTGGGGTTCTGGAAGAGGGTGGCCAGCGGCAGCTCGCGGCCAAAGCGCTCGCGCACCCGTGCCATCATCCGCAGCGCCAGCAGCGAGTGCCCGCCCATGCGGAAGAAGTCGTCCGCGGCACCCACCCGGGGCACGCCCAGCGCCTCGCCCCAGATGCGCGCCACCTCCAGCTCCGTCACGTCGCGCGGCACCACGTATCCGTCCGCGGCGGGCGCGTCCGGCTCCGGGAGGGCACGGCGGTCCACCTTTCCGCTGGGGGTGAGGGGGATGGCGTCCAGGGCAACAAAGGCCGACGGGACCATGTAGTCGGGCATGGAGCGCGACAGCCGCTCGCGCAGCTCTACGTCCGCCGGCACAAGACCTTCGCGAGCGGTGAGATACGCGACCAGCCGCGCGTCACTGCCCTGCCCTCGCGCGAGCACGACGGCGTCGGCGACGGATGGGTGCTGCTTGAGCGCGGCCTCGACCTCGCCCGGCTCGATGCGAAAGCCGCGCACCTTCACCTGGAAATCGGTGCGGCCCAGGTACTCCAGCGCGCCGTCCGGCAGCCAGCGCGCGCGGTCGCCCGCGCGGTACATCCGCGAACCCGGCTCCGTCGCGAACGGGTCGGGGGCGAAGCGGTCCGCCGTCAGCCCTGGCCGGCGCCAGTAGCCGCGGCCCACCTGGACGCCCGCGATCCACAGCTCGCCGGGAACGCCGACGGGGCACGGCGCGCCGCGGCCGTCCAGCACGTACATGCGCGTGTTGGCGATCGGCGCGCCGATGGGGACAACGGAGTGCCGCGGTGGCACGCAGGGCCAGTGGGTCACGTCGACGGCGGCTTCCGTGGGGCCGTAGAGGTTGTGCAACCCGGCGGATGGGAGCGAGTCGAGGAAGCGTTCCACGATGTCCGCCGGGAGCGCCTCGCCGCTGCTCATCACCCTCCGCAGCGACGTGCAGCGCGAAACGTCCGCGCCGTCCAGCCACGCGCGCAGCATGGACGGAACGAAATGGAGCGTGGTGATGCGCTCCCGCTCGATCAATTCCGTGAGCGCGGCGGGATCCCGGTGCGCACCCGGCGCGGCGATCACCAGCCGCGCGCCCGCGGCCAGGGGCCAGAAGAACTCCCATACGGATACGTCGAAGCTGAACGGCGTCTTCTGCAGCACCGCGTCTTCGCGCCCAAGGCCGAAGGCGTCCTGCATCCAGAGGATGCGGTTCACCACGCCGCGGTGCGCGTTCATGGCACCCTTGGGGCGACCCGTGGAGCCAGACGTGTAGATGACGTACGCCAGCCGGTCCGTTCCCACCGCGGGCGACGTGGGCCGGGCCGCCGGACGCCCATCCAGCACGCCCGGCACGTCCAGCGCGACAGTCTCCGGGCCGGCGCCAACCGTGCCGATCCAGCGCTCCTGGGTGAGAACGACCGCGGCGGCGGAATCCTTCAGCATGTACGCAACCCGGCCGGCGGGATACTCCGGATCCACCGGCACGTACGCGGCGCCGGCCTTGAGGATGCCGTAGAGCGCGACGACCATCTCCAGCGACCGCTCCATCAGCACCGCCACCGTCCGCTCCGGACCGATGCCGCGGGCGCCGAGCAGGTGCGCGAGCTGGTTGGCGCGCGCATCCAGTTCCGCGTACGTCATCCGCTCCTCGCCGAACACCAGCGCCACCGCGTGCGGCGTGCGCCGCGCCTGCGCCTCGAAGAGCGTGTGCAGCGGTACGTCGGGATACGCGGCGACGGGACCGGCGAAATCGTGCAGCAGCCGTTCGCGCTCCGCGTCCCCCAGGATCGGGAGCGCGGCGGCGGGCGCGTCCGCATTCGCGACGATGCCGGCGAGCAGCGTCTGAAGCTGCGACGCCATCCGCGCCATGGTCCCGGGCGCGAAGAGGTCGGCGGCGTAACCCAGGCTGGCGGAAAGCGAGCCGTCCTCCGCCTCCGCCATCGACAGCGCCAGGTCCACCTTGGCCTGCGTCCCCTCCCGCGCGACGGCGGAGAGCGACAGGCCGGCGGGCGCGGCGGCGGGGCCGCCGGGCGTGTTCTGCAGGACGAACATCGCCTGGAAGACGGGGGCATGGCCCAGGCTGCGCTCCGGCTGGATCTCCTCCACCAGCTTCTCGAACGGCAGGTCCTGGTGCGCGTAGGCCTCCAGCGTCCGCCGCCGCACCTGCGCCAGCAACGCGCGGAACGGCGGATCGCCCGAGAGGTCCGTCCGCAGCGCCAGGGTGTTGACGAAGAGGCCGATCAGGTCCTCCACCTCCCGCCGCGTGCGCCCGGCGATGGGCGTGCCCACGACGACGTCGTCCTGGCCGGACCAGCGGGAGAGGAGAAGCGAGAAGGCGGAGAGCAGCGCCATGAAGAGCGTGGCGCCCTCGTCGCGGGCGAGGGAACGCAGCCGGTTCGCGGTCTCCGCGCAGACGGCGAACGAGTGCGATCCGCCGCGGTAGCTCTGCACGGCAGGGCGCGGACGATCGAGCGGGAGCTCCAGCAGCGCGGGCGCGCCGGACAGCTGCTCGCGCCAGAACGCGACCTGCGAATCCAGCTCGTCTCCCGCCAGCCACTCCCGCTGCCACGCGGCGTAATCCGCGTAGCGCACCGGCAGCGGCGGCAGCGGCGATTCGCGGTCCGCGGCGAACGCGTCGTACAGCGCGAACATCTCGCGGAAGAGGATGCCGAGGCTCCACCCGTCGCCGACCACGTGGTGCATCGCCAGCAGCAGCACGTGGTCGTCATCCGCCAGACGCAGCAGCCGCGCGCGGAACACGGGGCCGCGCTGCAGATCGAACGGCTGCGCTGCCCATTCGCCCACGCGCGGCGCGAGGTCCGGCTCCGCGAGGGTTTTCACCGGGAGATGGAAGCCGTCGAAGGCGATGATGCGCTGCGCAGGCACGCCGTCCACGTCGGGGAAGGTGGTGCGGAGCGGCTCGTGGCGGCGGACGATTTCCGCCAGCGCGCGGCGCATCGCGTCCACATCCATCGCGCCGTGCAGCCGGACGGCGGGGCTCATGTTGTACGCCGACGTGCCGGGCTCCAGCCGGTCGATGAACCACATCCGCTCCTGCGCGAAGGAGAGCGGCGCGGTGTCGCCTTCCGTACGGCGGATGGGCGGGATGCGCGCGCCGGCGCCCGCGCGGATCGCATCGTCCACGCGGGCGGCGAACTCGTCCAGGCGCGGCGCCTCGAACAGCGCCGCCAGCGGCACCTCGGCGCCCAGCCGCTCGCGGATGCGCGAGACCACGCGCGTGCCCAGCAGCGAGTGCCCGCCCAGCGCGAAGAACCCGTCCCGCGCGCCGACGCGGTCCATCCCCAGCAGTTCCGCCCAGATCCCGGCGACGATCTCCTCCGAGGGCGTGCGCGGCGCGACGTACGCGTCCACGTCACCCGCGAAGTCGGGCGCGGGGAGCGCGCGGCGGTCCACCTTGCCGCTCGGGGTGAGCGGAAGCGCGTCCAGCGCGACGAAGGCGGCGGGGATCATGTACTCGGGCATGGAGCGCGACAGCCGCTCGCGCAGCTCGGCGGACGCGGGGACGGACGATCCCGCGCGTGGCGCGAGGTACGCGACCAGCCGCGCGCCCGCGCCTTCGCCCATCGCCGCGACGACGGCACCCGACACGTTCGGATGCTGCCGGAGCGCGGCTTCGATCTCCCCCGGCTCGATCCGGAAGCCGCGCACCTTCACCTGGAGGTCCGTGCGCCCGTGGTACTCCAGCGCGCCGTCGTTCCGCCAGCGCGCGCGGTCTCCGGTGCGGTACATCCGCGCGCCCGGCTCCGGCGCGAAAGGATCGGGGACGAAGCGTTCCGCCGTCAGCGCCGGCCGCCCCGGGTAGCCGCTCGCCACCCCCGCCCCGCCGATGCACAGCTCGCCGGCCAGGCCGCGCGGCAGCAGGCGCAGCCCGGCATCCACCAGGTACAGCCGCGTGTTGTTCACCGGCCGGCCAATCGGCTCGCCGGGAAAGGCGCCGCCGCCGTCCGCCACGTGAAACGACGCGTCGATGCACGCCTCCGTGGGACCGTAGAGGTTCACCGCCTCCACGTCCAGCCGGTCGCGCAGCCGCCGCACCAGCGCGGCCGGCAGCGCCTCGCCGCCGGCGAAGACGCGGCGCAGCGCGGTGCACCCCTGCAGCCCGGGCTCGTCCACCAGTGCCGCGAGCAGCGACGGCACCACCTGCAGGGTGGTAATGCCCTCTTCCGCCAGCGCGCGCACCAGGTATGCGGGGTCGCGCTCGCCGCCGGGCGCGGCCATCACCAGCCGCGCGCCCTCCAGCAGCGGCGCCCAGAACTCCCACACCGACGCGTCGAACCCGAACGGCGTCTTCTGCAGCACCGACCCGTCCGCGCCCAGCGGAAAGCGGCCGCGCATCCAGGCCATGTGGTTGGCGAGCGCCCGGTGCGGCACGGCGACGCCCTTGGGCCGGCCGGTGGAGCCGGACGTGTAGATGACGTACGCCGTGTTCTGGGGATGGACCGAATCCGCCAGCGGCTGCGCCGGTTCGCCGTCGACCGACGCGGCGTCATCGTCCATCGCCAGCGCGTCCGCCGCGGGGGGGATGCGATCGCGGAGCGCGGAGGTGGTGACGATCAGCGCCGGCCGTGAATCCTCCAGCACGAAGGCGATGCGCTCCGCGGGATACGCGGGATCGATGGGCACGTATGCGCCGCCGGCCTTGAGCACCGCGAGCAGCGCGACGACCATCTCCACCGACCGCTCCAGGCAGACGGCTACGCGCGCCTCGGGCCCCGCGCCGCGCGCCCGCAGCACGCGCGACAGCCGGTCCGACCACGCGTCCAGCTCGCGGTACGTGAGCGCGTGCGCTCCGAAGGAGACGGAGACGGCATCCGGAGTACGCGCCGCCTGCTCCCGGAAACCGACGTGGACGGGACGCGGAGGATGCGGATCGTCCGGCCCGCGCCCCAGCGCCAGCACCTCCGCCCGCGCTTCGTCATCCAGCAGCGGGAGCGCGGCGACGGGGCGCGAGCGATCGTCCAGCGCGCCGGCCAGCAGGCGGACGAACTGCTCCGCGAACCGCTCCACCGACGGCCGTTCGAACAGGTCCGTCGCGTACTCCAGCCGCGCGGCCAGCCCGTCCGGCGTCTCGTGCACCGCGAGGGTGAGGTCGAACTGCGCCGTCTCACGCGCGCGGGGCAGGCCCTCGAGCTCCAGGCCCGGCAGTTCCGCGCCGCCCTCCGCCCCGGGCGTGTTCTGCAGCGCGAACGTCACCTGGAAGACGGGAGAGTGGCCGAGCGAGCGTTCCGGGTTCAGCTCCTCCACCAGCCGCTCGAAGGGCACGTCCTGGTGCTCGTACGCACCCAGCGTGGCCTCGCGCACGCGCGCCAGCAGCGCGTCGAACGACGGCGCGCCGGACAGGTCGCCGCGCAGGGCGAGCGTGTTGGCGAAGAAGCCGATGACCCGCTCCAGCTCCGGGCGCGTGCGGTTGGCGATGGGCGTGCCCACCACCACGTCGTCCTGGCCGGACCAGCGCGAAAGCAGCGCCTGGAACGCCGCCAGCAGCACCATGAACGGCGTGGCGCCGCGCTCCCGCGCCACCCGGGCGACGCGCTCCGCCGTCCCTTCCGGAAAGCCGAACCAGAACGACGCGCCGGCGTTGCCGGGCTGCGCGGGGCGCGGGCGGTCCGCCGGCAGCTCCAGCAGCGCGGGGGCGCCGGCCAGCCGTTCCCGCCACCACGCGAGCAGCTCGTCCAGCGCGCCGCCGCTCAGTTCGCGCCGCTGGCGCAGCGCGTGCTCGCCGTACTGCACCGGCAGCGGCTTCAGCGCGGGCTCCGCCTCGGTGGCGAACGCCCGGTAGAGCGAGAGCAGCTCGTCCTGAAAGACGCCGAGCGACCAGCCGTCCGCCATCAGGTGGTGAATGGTCCACAGCAGCACGTGGTCGCCGTCCGCGGCGCGGAGCAGGCGGACGCGCAGCAAGGGGCCCGCCGCAGCGAACGGCCGCGCCGCCTCCTCTTCCGCCATCCGGCGCAACGCATTATCCACTGACTCGCCGTCCGCGGTACGCACGTCCTCCGCGCGCAGACGCAGGGGGCGCGCGGGGCCGACGACCTGCACGGGCTCGCCGTCGCGCTCCTCGATGCGCGTGCGCAGCGTCTCGTGCCGCCGGACGATCTCGTCCAGCGCGCGCTCCAGCGCCCACTCGTCCAGCGCGCCGCGCATCCGCAGCGCCGACGCCAGGTTGTACGCGGCGTTCGCGCCGAGCTGCATCAGCAGCCACAGGCGCCGCTGCGCGAAGGAGAGCGGGTAGACGCCGGGCGGGTAGTACGTGAGTGCGTCCGTGCGTGAGTGCGCGAGTCCGCTGGACGCCGGCTCCGGCGCGGGGGCGGCGGGTTCGGGGGATGCGGATGGCGCGACCGCGGGGGCGGGGGCCTGCGCGTCGACGGCCGACGCCAATGCCGCCACGGTGGGCGCGGTGAAGAAGGCGCGGATGGGCAGCTTCACGCCAAGGCGCGCGCGGATGCGCGACAGCACCTGCGTGGCTCGCAGCGAGTGGCCGCCCAGCGCGAAGAAGTCGGCGTCCGCGGCGATCTCCGCCGCGGCGATCCCCAGCACCTCGGCCCAGATGGCCGCGACGGCGCGCTCCGTCCCGGTCCGCGGCGGACGGGACCCCTCCCCGCTCGTTCCTTGCGGAGAGGGGGGAACTGCTTCGGCACGCGCCGGCCCGGGCGCGGCGGTGGCGAGTTCCACGGTGCCGTCGGGGCGGTAGCGGCCGGCGCCGCCCATCGGGCGCAGGGTGCCGTCCGGACCACGCATCCACACCTCGCCCAGCTCGCCCACGCCGGCCGGCTTGCCCGCGCGGGTGCGCACGACGACGGGAGAGGTGCCGGAGTCCAGCAGCGGCCGATCCTCTTCCGTCACCAGCGAAAGCGCGGCGGCGGGACGGTCCGGGTCCTCCGCGGCCTGGCGCAGGACGCCGGCCACCTGCGCCAGCAGCGACCGCATCCGCGCGGCGTCGAACAGGTCCGCGTCGTAGACGGCGTGCAGCGCAATGCCGTCCGCCGCCTCGGCCGCGTAGAGCGTGAGGTCGAACTTGCTGGCCATCTGCGCGCCCGCGCCCAGCGACGTCATCTCCTCCTGCGGCGCGGCGGAACCGTCGCCGTAGTTGAGAAGGTTGAGCATCACCTGGAACACGGGGGTGTGGCCCAGGCTGCGCTCCGGCTTCAGGTCCTCCAGAATGCGCTCGAAGGGCAGGTCCTGGTGCGCGTACGCCTGCAGCGTGGTTTCGCGCACGCGGCCCAGGAGCGCGCGGAACGACGGATCGCCGGAAAGGTCCGTCCGCAGTGCGAGCGAGTTGAGGAACAGGCCGATCAGCCCCTCCAGCTCCGAGCGCGTACGGCCGGCCACCGGCGTGCCGATCACCACGTCCTGCTGGCCGGACCAGCGCGAGAGGACCACGTCCAGTGCCGCCAGCAGCACCATGAACAACGTGGCGCCTTCGCGGCGGGCCAGGTCCGCCACGCGCGCGGCGTCCGGCGGGTGGAGCCAGATGGATTCCGACGCGCCGCGGTGGCCCTGCACCTCGGGGCGCGGCCGGTCCGCCGGCAACGCCAGCACGGGGGGCGCACCGGCCAGCGCGCCGCGCCAGTACGCCAGCTGCGCCTCAAGTACGGGGCCGCGCAGCCACGCGCGCTGCCACGCCGCGTAGTCGGCGTACTGCACCGGCAGCGGCGGCAGCGGCGAATCCTCCTCCCGGCGATACGCGGCGTGCAGCGTGGCGATCTCGCCCAGCAGCACGCGCATGGACCAGCCGTCGCCGATCACGTGGTGCAGGTTGACGAGGAGCAGGTGCTCGTCAGCCGACAGCTTCACCAGCGACGCGCGGAAGAGGGGGCCGGCCTCCAGGTCGAACGGCTCGTTCGCATTGCGCTCCGCCAGGCGCCGCGCTTCCGCGTCCCTCTCCTCTTCCGCCAGCGCGGAGAGGTCGATGTACGGCAGATCCACCCGCCCCGGCGGCGCGATGCGCTGCACGGGCACGCCGTCGACCTCCGGCATGGCCGTGCGCAGCGTCTCGTGGCGGCGCACCACCTCCTCCACGGCGCGTCGCATGGCCTCCGGATCGACGGGGCCCGTGAGCAGCTGGGCGCTGGGGATGTGGTAGGCGGCGCCGCCGCCGTCCAGCCGGTCCACGAACCAGAGCCGCTCCTGCGCGAACGACGCGGGCGCGGTGCCGTCGTGGGGGCGGTGGATGATGGGCGGCGCGGCGGCGGCCACGTCCGCGCGCAGCAGCCGGTCGACCGCGGCCGCCATCGCGCCGAGGGTGGGCGCCTCGAAGAGGGTGCGCAGCGGCAGCTCGATGCCGAACGCGTCGCGGACGCGCGCGACCAGCCGCGTCGCGAGAAGCGAGTGGCCGCCGAGCGCGAAGAAATCGTCGTCCGCGCCCACGCGGCCGGCGTTCAGCAGCGGCGCCCAGACATCCGCCAGCGCGACTTCCGTCGCCGTGCGCGGAGCGACGAAGCCGCGGGTGACGCCTTCGATCCGCGGCTCCGGCAGCGCCTTGCGGTGCACCTTGCCGTTTGGCGTCACCGGGAGCGCGGGGAGGAACATCCACGCGGCGGGGACCATGTACTCGGGGACGCTGGCGCGCAGCCACTCGCGCAGCTCACCCGGCTCCGGCTCGCCGTCCGCGACGACGTACGCGACCAGCCGCCTGCCGTCGCCCTCGCCGCGGGGAACGACGACGGTGTCGCGCACGGCGGGGTGCGCGCGCAGGGCGGCCTCGATCTCGCCCGGCTCGATGCGGAATCCGCGGATCTTCACCTGCTGGTCGGCGCGGCCGGCGATCTCCGCCACGCCGTCCGGCCGGTACCGGCCCAGATCGCCGGTGCGGTAGGCGCGATCGGCGGCGTCACCCGTCCAGGGGTTGGCGACGAAGCGCGACGCGGTCAGCTCGGGATCGCCCAGGTAGCCGAGGGCCACGTGCGGGCTGCGCATCCAGATCTCGCCCACCTCGCCCACGCCCACGCGCTCGCCCGCGGCGTTGCGGATGAGCACCTGCACGTCCGGAATGCCGGTGCCGACGGGGATGGTCTCCTTCGCCAGCGCCGCCAGGTCGCGCGGCACGACGAAATGCGCCACGGCCCGCTGCGTTTCGGTGGAGCCGTAGTAGTTGATGACGGTGAGGTTGGGTGCCAGGCGATGCATCCGCCCCACGTCCGTCCTCGTCAGCACGTCGCCGACAAAGAAGGCGCGGCGGAGGGAAGCCACGTGGGTGCGCCCCTCCCCCCGGGACCCCTCCCCCCTGCCCCGTCCCCGCTCGTTTCTCGCGGAGAGGGGGAGCGGTTCATCCCCGATGTCGGCATCGGGAATGTCGGTCAGCAGCTGGCCCATGGCGGGCGTCAGGTGCGCGACGGTGATGCCCGCGCCGCGCATCCACTCCGCGAGGTATCCGGGTGTGCCCACCTCGTCCGGGTCCGGCGCGACGACGGCGGCGCCCAGTTGCAGCGGGGTGAACACGTCGCGGTGCAGCGGGTCGTGCGCCAGGCCGCTCAGCAGGCTGAAGCGGTCGGATGCGCCCAGCTCGAAGCGCTTCGCCAGCCACGGGGTAAAGTGCGTGAGCGAACCGTGGCGCCCCATCACCGCCTTGGGTCTGCCCGTGGTGCCCGAGGTGAAGGAGAGATACGCGAGCGAGTCGGGGCCGATCTCCGCCGGACGGAATTCGACCACTTCGTCCACAAATGGGGAGCCTGAGAACCGCCCCCTCCGCTCGCCCAGGCTCGCACCTCCCCCAGAACACCCCGGCGGAGGTTGATGGGCATCGGACGCGGCCTTCTCCCTCTCTCCGCGAGGAACGCGCGCGGAGGGGGCCGGGGGGAGGGGTACCGAATTGGCCGCTTCGTCCGCAAACGAACGCGCGCGGAGCACGATGGTGGACAGCACCGTCTCGCGCAGCGCATCGGCCACTTCCTTGGTCACGTCGCCGGCGGCGGCGATGGGGAGGAAGCCGGTGGGGCGGGCGATGCGGACGTACTCGGCCAGGCGCGCGGGGGGATACGCGGGGTCCAGGATCAGGAAGGCGGCGCCGGCCTTCATCGTCCCGATCAGCGCGCGAACGAGGGCGGCGGAGCGATGGCCCAGGATCGCCACCACGTCGCCGGGGCGCACACCGTCCGACGTCAACCGCCGCGCGATGACGGTGGAGGCGGCATCCAGCTCGGCGTACGTCCAGCGCTCCGCCGGGTCCTCCACGGCGATGGCGTCCGGCGTTGCGGCAGCGTGACGCGC
>DATABT010000580.1:0-2176 GCA_036259455.1 Longimicrobium sp.
AAGAGAGTGCCCGGCCGCGAGCGGGGGCTCGGGGCCGGGCGGGGGAAGACTGCGGGTGGGGCGAGGTGCGGGAGTATGAGGGGAAGCCGGGCCCTCAGGCGCCGGCGAGGGGGAGCGTAAAGGTGAAGGTGGAGCCCTGACCGGGCTGGCTCTCCACGGTCATGGCGCCGCCGTGTGCCTGCACGATGGCGCGGCTGATGGCGAGGCCGAGACCGGCGCAGCCACGGCACTTGCCGCCCGTCCAGAAGCGGTCGAACACGCGCGGCAGGTTCTCGGGGGCGATACCGGCGCCGGTGTCGGCCACGGAGAAGCGCACCAGCCCGTCCTCCACCCGCGCGGACAGGGTGATGGCGCCGCCGGCCGGCGTGTAGCGCACCGCGTTGCCGATCAGGTTGGCGAACACCTGGTGCACGCGCTGCTCGTCCACCATCGCCATCGCGGTCGGGAACGGCTCCACGGTGAGGGAGATGCCCTTCTGCTCCGTCATGGGCCGGTAGACCTCCACCGCGCCGTGCAGCAGCACGCCCACGCGCACCGGCTCCGGCGCGACGGAGAACTGGCCGGCGTCCACGCGCGACAGGTCCAGCAGGTCCGTCGCCAGGCGCCGCATGCGCTCCGCCGAGTCGGCGACCACGGCGATCTGCCGGCGATGCGGCACCAGCGCGGGGTCCGCCGGCCACGCCCGCAGCAGCGCGGCGCTGGCGATGGAGATGACCTGCAGCGGGCTGCGCATCTCGTGCGACACGGCGGCCAGCGCCTGCTCGCGGCCGCGCGACTCCGCCTGCGCCTGGACGAAGAGGCGGGCGTTGTCCAGCGCCACGGCCGCGGCGCGGGCCACGTCCTCCGCCAGCCGCACGTCGTCCACCTCCAGCTCGCGGGCGGCACCGGTGGTCCCCAGCGTCATCACGCCCAGCGTGCGTCCGCGGGCCCGCACCGGCACGCCGGCGAAGGCGCGGAAGCCGGCCGGCAGCGCGTCCGCGTCCACCACCACCGTCGTGCCGCCGCGGGCGACGCGCTCCGCAAGCTCCGGGGCGCCGTCCGGCATCCAGCCGGCGGCGCGGGCGGGGCCCGTGTGGGCCATGGCGCCGCACTCCAGGGTGCCGTCCTCGCGCAGCAGGTCGATGCGGGCGAAGTCGGCCAGGGCGGGCACCATCAGGCAGGCCAGCCGCGAAAGCACGCCCGACTCGGCCCCCGCCAGCGCGTCCGGGGCGACCTCCAGGACGTCGTTCGCGGTGGCCAGCAGCCGGGCGCGGCGCTCCATGGCGTCCATCCGCACGCGGGCCTGGTGCTCGGCCAGGCGCAGCCGCTCGTTAGCGACCGACAGGTCTCTCACCGCGCCGGCGTCCGCGGTCCGCGCGGCGGCGGGGACCGGGAGGGGCTGCGCGAAGGGGAGAAGGCGGCCGTCCAGCACGCGGCGGAGCACCGGGTCCGCGGCGTGCCGCATCCAGCGCGGCGCCGGGCGCTCCTGCGGGGTGTGGCGCTGCGCCAGGAGAAGCAGTCCCAGGCGGGCCTGCAGGATCTCGCGGGCCGCGACGAAAGGGGCGGCGGCGACCGGCTCGGCGGCGCGGCGCGAGGGACGGGGACGGCGGGTGGTGCGCATTTCAGTAGCCTCGGTCCAACGGGTCTGGGGGACTCCTCCGTCGCGGTTGCCGGTTTCGCTCTCCCGTTCAAGGGGTGGGGGCCGTCGCCGGTCGCGATCCTGGGCCCAAAGCTACGCGTGGGCGCTCAACGCAATTGTCCATCGACATCAACTTCTCTATCAACTAATCAACCTGTTGGGATTCATTAACTTACAAGATCGTACGAACAGCGCTCCAGCCCTCCGCCCCCTGAGCGGGAGAGGTTGATGGCACCCGGTGCCGCGGAGGGTGATAGCGGGATGCCCGCAAGTGTCCTGATACGAGGACAGGCATCAGGAGGTCGGGCGCGGAGCACGCGGCGTGGAGGAGGGTCACGAGCAAGGGGGTCGCGCTGGGGACGAGGCGGAGAAGAGAGAAGAGAAAGGATGCGGAGGAGATCTCGATCCAGATCCCCTCTCCTCCGCGACCGATTGGTCTCGCAGAAGGCCGGAAGGCGGCAGGGAGAAGACTCCGTTGCCTCCGTTGACTCCGTGTGAGGCCGTCTCTTCCTGCCTCACCGGAAACGAAGCGGCCCGCCGGAGACGTGTCCGGCGGGC
>DATABT010000581.1:0-3004 GCA_036259455.1 Longimicrobium sp.
TTTCCGGATGCGGTACGAGACGCCGCACACGCCCTGGCCGCCGAGTCCGCGCAGGCGGACTGTGTGCCGTTGTTGCCGCGATTTCCATCGCTCCTGGCGAAGCCCGCGACGCGCAGGATCCTTCCGCCTGCACCCTCTTCGGGAGTCCGCGCAGGCGGACTTCGTGTAGTTGTTGCGGCGAATTCATTCGCCCTTGCAAAGAGGACTGCACGCTGCCTGTCCGGCTCCCCCGAACCCGGGCATCCCGCCCGTCGCTCCACCCCGGCGGCCGCCCGTCTGGCCCGTTCCGTCCACCGCGCCTATCTTGCGCGCATGGTATCTCTCTTCGACATCCTGGGACCCACGATGGTCGGGCCATCCTCGTCGCACACCGCGGGCGCGTGCCGCCTGGGTTTGATCGCGCGCGCCATCGCGGGGGGCACGCCGGAGCGCGTGCGCATCCAGCTGCACGGCTCCTTTGCCGCCACGGGCGAGGGGCACGGAACGCACCGCGCCATCGTGGGCGGGCTGATCGGCCTGGCGCCGGACGACATGCGCCTGCGCGAGGCGTACGACGAGGCGAAGGCCGCCGGGCTGGAGTGGACCTTCGAGGAGATCGACCTCGGCAACGACGCGCATCCCAACACCGCCGTCTTTCACGTGGAGCGCGGCGACGACCGGCTGGTGGTGCGCGGCGCGTCGCTGGGCGGCGGGCGCGTGGAGGTGTCGGAGATCGACGGCTTTCCCGTGGCGCTGGGCGGCGACTATCACACGGTCGTCCTGCTGGCGCACGACGAGCCCGGCACCATCGCCTGCGTGGCCACCATCATGGCCGGCCACCACGTGAACCTGGCCACCATGCGCGTGGACCGCACGGGGCGGCACCAGGACGCGATGATGACCATCGAGGCCGACGAGCCGGTGAACGACGCGGCGCTCGCGGCCATCCGCGGATTCCCGTGGCTGCGCTGGGCGCGCGCCGTTCCGAAGATCGCGTGAAAGACGAGGGAACAGGGAACAGGGAATAGGGAATCGCGGGCCGTGACCGGCCGCGATGCTCTTCCCCGTGCGCTGGTTTTTGCAGGCTATTCCCTATTCCCTGTTCCCTAATTCCCTGGCAGTCCCAATGCACAAGTCCATCGAATCCCTCGTCCGCGACGCGGAGCAGACCGGCCGGCCGCTGCCGCAGGTGGTGCTCGACACGGAGGCGTCCGAGTCCGGCATCCCCCAGGAGCAGATCCGCGCCCGCATCGCCCGCACGCTGCAGGTCATGCGGCGCGCCATCGACGAGGGGCTCAAGGGCGAGGTGCGCTCCGCCTCCGGCCTTACCGGCGGGCGGGCGAAGAAGCTGTGGGACCACGGGCCGCAGCTGCTGGGCGGGCGGGTGACGCACACGCTGGCGCGCGCCATCGGCACGCTGGAGGTGAACGCGGCAATGGGGCTGATCGTCGCGGCGCCCACGGCGGGCGCGGCGGGGGTGCTGCCGGCCATCCTGATCTCCGTGGACGAGTTCGCGGAGGGCGGCATTGGCGAGGAGCGGCTGGTGGACGCCATGCTCGTCGCCGGCGGCGTGGGCGGGGTGATCGCGCAGCGGGCGTCATTGGCGGGCGCGGAGGGCGGATGCCAGGCCGAGACGGGGACCGCCGCCGCCATGGGCACCGCCGCCGTCACCTGGCTGCACGGCGGGTCGCACGAGCAGATCCAGACCGCGATCGCGCTCTGCCTGCAGGGAATGCTGGGGCTGATCTGCGACCCCATCGGCGGGCTGGTGGAGATCCCCTGCATCTACCGCAACGCCAGCGCGGCCATGCAGGCCATCGCCGCGGCGGAGATGGCGCTCGCGGGGCTCGACTTTCCCGTGACCGCGGACGAGGTGATCGACGTGATGGGCGAGGTGGGCCGCCGCATGCCCTCCGCCTACCGCGAGACGGCGATGGGTGGCCTGGCCGCGACCCCGTCCGCGCGCCGCCTGGTGCAGATCCGCCCGACCTCGCGGCCCTCCGGCGCCAGCCGGTAAGGGAAGGATCAAGTGCCCGGGATCAAGGGCCCGGGTGCGCCCCGGGCACAGGGCACGTGATCCCGGGCACTGGGCATTGATCCCGGGCACCGGGCACTCCCCACTGGACACGCCGCGCCGGGGGTGAAACTTTGTCCCGGAGCGGCCCGTACCCCCACGGACGATGGAACCGATCAGCGTCGCGACGATCATCGCGCTGGGCCTGGCGGCAAAGTGGGTGATCGGCGCGCTCAAGAGCAGCGGCAACGGCGGCGGCTACGAGATGGCCTCGCGCGACGCCCAGATCCAGCGGCTTCGCGAAGAGGTGGATGGCCTGCACGGCGAAGTGCGCCGCCTGGCCGAAGAACAGTCGTTCATGGTGCGCCTGCTCTCCGAGGGCGGCGCGCGCCCCGACGGCGGAGCGCTTTCCGCACCCGAGCGGCCCGACGGCCCGAACCCGGAGACAACGTGATGGTGACCCGCGAGGACGTGGTGAACTTCCTCAACCGGATGGAGCTGGAGTTCGAGGAAGTGGAAGACGGCATGTGGCTGGCGTACCCCGGCGGCGAGAACGGCGAGACCCCCGTGGTCATCAGCTACGCCGCGCCACTGCTGGTGTTTCGCATGAAGGTGCTGGACGTGCCCCGCGACGGAGACAAGTGCGCGCAGCTGTACAGGCGGCTACTGGAGGCCAACGCCAGCGACCTGGTGCACGCGTCGTACGGGCTGGAAGAAGACGACGTGATCCTTACCGAGTCGCTGGAGCTGGAGAACCTGGACTTCAACGAGTTCCAGGCCACCGTCGACTCGTTCGGCATGGCCATGGCCACGCAGATGGAGTCGCTGGCCGCCTTTCGCGACTGCTGAAGGCGGACCGCTGACCAGATGAATCCTCGCGGCGCAAGGGCCCGGCACCCGTCCGGCCGACTGCGCCGGGGAACCCGATACGGCTGAACGAGCGATGGGAATCTTCGACAAGCTTTCGCTGCTGATCCGGTCCAACATCAACGACCTGATCGCCCGGGCCGA
>DATABT010000582.1:0-6682 GCA_036259455.1 Longimicrobium sp.
GCGCTGATCTCCGGACCCGCGGGGCACGGGCACGCGCAGCTGCTGGGGCGGCTGCGGCGCCGCTTCGAAGAGGTGTCGCGCCGCACGCACCCCGTCACCATCGGCTGCGGGCCGCTCTGGCGCACGGGCGGGCTGCAGAGCCTGCTGCGCGTCCTGGCGCGGGAGACGGGGGTGACGGAGCTGGCGTCGGTGGACGCCGCCGCGGCGCACCTGGCCTCACTGCTGGCGCAGAAGGACGTGGTGCTGCAGGTGACGGCGCTGCAGAACTTCGAGGGCGGCGTGGACGGCTTCGCCAGCCAGTTCTGGGCGCCGCTGCTGGCCGCGCTTCCCGCATCGACGCCCTACCGCCTGCTCTGCCTGGCGACGCACGAGGGGCGCACCCCCGATGCGCCCGCCTGGGACGCCGCCACGCAGCCCTGCGGCGCGGACCCGTGGGAGGCGCGGCGCCTGGTGCGGCTGGCCGCGCTGGAGCCCTTCACGGAGGAAGATCTCGCCTTCTTCCTGCGCCGGCGCGTGGAGCCGGCGCAGGTCGAGCCCATGGCGCAGGGGCTGATCGACACCACGGGGGGGATGCCCGCCCTGCTCTACGACGCGCTCACCGATCCCGCCAACTGGCCCGTCTGAGGGGAAATCCATCGATGAACGACACGCTGCGCTACCGGGGCGACGGATCGCCCCCCGCGGGAAAGAAGGGATCGCCGTACCCGTACCTGGCCGACGACAGCCTGGTGAACGCGGTGAACGTGGCCATCCACCTCAACCGCCCCCTGCTGGTCAAGGGACCTCCCGGCAGCGGAAAGACGGCGCTGGCGTACGCGCTGGCGCACGAGCTGGGGCTGGAGCTCTATCCGTGGTACGTGAAGTCCACCTCCCGCGCGCGGGACGGGCTGTACACCATCGACATGGTGCGGCGGCTGCAGGACGCGCAGCTCAACGATCCGCGCGCCCAGCGGCTCACGCCGTACATCCGCTTCGGCCCGCTGGGCGAGGCGCTGCGCCGCAGGGGACCGTCCGTGGTGCTGATCGACGAGATCGACAAGGCCGACATCGACTTTCCCAACGACCTGCTGCGCGAGCTGGACGAGCGCCGCTTCACCATCGAGGAGCTGGACGAGGCCGAGCTCACCGGCGAGGAGCGCACGGCGGGGTGGCGCGCCACGTACGGGCGCCCGCGCGGCGGCAAGCCGTCCAGGAACGATCCGCGCCCCATCGTCATCATCACCAGCAACGACGAAAAGGACCTGCCGGACGCCTTCCTTCGCCGCTGCGTCTTTCACTACATCCGCTTTCCCGACGTGGAGCGCCTGCAGCAGATCGTGCGCGTCAACACGCGGGAGGACGGGCTGGAGCTGGACCAGGCGCTGGTGGAGGCGGCCGTGGCCTGGCTGCTGGAGCTGCGCAAGGTGGAGGGGGTGAGCAAGAAGCCGGAGCCCAGCGAGCTGATCGACTGGGTGCGGGTGCTGCACGCGTGGGAGGTGGACGTGACCACCCTGCGCGACACGGCGCGCGCCGCCGAGCTGCCACACCTGGAGGTGCTGTACAAGCACCAGGGCGACCTGGTGCGCCTGGGCGACGACCAGCCCGTCCCCGCGGCCTGATGGCCAGCCAGGCGGCGCTTGCGGAGGTGTTCCGGCACGTGCGCGCCCGCATTCCGCGGCTGGGCGTGGGCGAGTACGTGGCCCTGCTGCGCGCGCTGGAGGGCGGATACGGCGCCGGCACCCGCGGGCTCGTCCTCCTCTGCCAGGCGCTGTGGGCCAAGTCGCCCGCGGAGGAGCGGCAGGTGGCGCAGGTGGTGGAGGCGCTGCTGCCGAAGCGTTCGGCGGATGACGACGCCCTTCCGCCGCCCGCGCCCGAGCCTGGAATGCGCCCGCCGCTGACGCCCGAATGGACGCCGGCTCCGCAGGTGCGTCCCGCTCCGCGGCCGGCGGCGGACGCGGAGCGCGGCGAGGCCGCCGGCGTGGCGGACGGGCGGGCGGTGCGCGTGGACGCGGCGGCGTCCGGCGGCGGGGCCTCGGACGTGGTGGACCTGCTCACGACCTCGCCCTTTGACCTGGAGGGCTCGCTCCCCGTCACCCGGCGGCAGATGAGCCGCGCTTGGCGCTTCTACCGGCGGATGGGGCGCCGCGGCGTGCCGGTGGAGGTGGACGCGGAGGCCACCATCCGCCGCATCTACCGCGACGGCGTGCTGGCCGCGCCGGTGCTGGTGCCGCGGCGTACCAACCAGGCCCGCGCGCTGATCCTGGAAGACACCGGCGGCTCCATGGTGCCCTTTCGGTACGTCAGCGAGGAGCTCATCCACGCCGCCCGGCACGCGGGGCTGGCGCGGGTGGACGTCTTTCACTTCCACGACGTGGCGGTGGACGTCGTCTTTCGCGATTCCGCCCTGCGCGCGCCGGTCACGCTGGAAGACGCCGTCGGCCGCTTCGCCGAGGCGGGCGTGCTCATCTACAGCGACGCGGGCGCCGCGCGCGGGGGGCGGGACGCGGAACGGGTGCGGCGGACGGCGGCCATGCTGAACGTGCTCTCCCGCGCCACGCAGAACGTCGCGTGGCTCAACCCCGTCCCCGAGGCGCGCTGGCGCCGGACGACGGCGGAGATGATCGCTTTCAGGGTCCCCATGTTCCCGCTGGACCGCGAAGGACTGCAGAAGGCGGTGGACCACATGCGGGGGGCGAGATGAGCGACGCGCTGGCCGCCATCCTCCGCGCCGACCCGCCGCTGGCCCGCGTGATGGCCTTCTCCCGCCGCTTCGGCCGCGAGACCACGCTGCTGGCCATGCACGCCGCGCTGCCGCTGGGGCTTTCGCCGGAGCTGGTGCACCTGCTGCGCGTCAACTTCGTCCGCGACGCGCCCTTCATCGCCGAGGCGGACCTGCTGCTTTCGCCGCTCTGCGCCGAGGTGGGCGGCGGGATGTACGAGATGGACCCCGACGTCCGCGAGCTGCTGCTGGCGGAGCTGGCGCGCACGCCCGGGCTCGGGCGCGAGCGGGTGCGGCGCGTGGCGCACTTCCTTCGCGTCTGGGCCACCCGCGCCCTGGACGACACGGCGGACCCCGACCTGCGCGAGCACCTGCGGGTGCAGCAGTGGGTCGCGCTGTCCTACGCGGACCCCGCCCGCGCCGCGGAGGCGCTGGCGGGCGCCCTGCGCGCCGGCGTGGAGGCCGCCGACCGGCCGGAGGTGGCGCGAGTGGCCAGGCTGACCACCGTGCTCTCCGCGCCGCTGGCGGCGCAGGTGGAGCTGCGCCGGTACGCCGGCGCCGTGGAGGCCCTGGCCGGCGGCCGCATGGAAGCCGTTGCATCCACCACCGGCGAAGTGGCCGTCGGCGCGACCCGTCTGCCCGGCCTGAACCGCGTCATCCGCCTGTGGCAGCCGGAGTCCGGGACGACGGAAAGCGCCCAGCAGCCGCAGCAGCAGACCAACCCGCCCGGCGAACCCCCCTCCGGCGCCGAAGCCGGGCAGCGGCCGTCCGCGGAAGCGCCGGAAGCGCCGGACGCGTCGGACGCGTCCGCGGAGCACGGCTACCGGGTGGGCCGGGTGCTGGTGATCGGACCGGTGCAGGTCGGCACGTCGTCCGGCCTGCTGCACCGCCTTGGTGCGGAACCGCTCCGGCCCATGCTGTCGGGCGGAGGACGCGGGTGGAGGTGGCGCGCGTGGACCGGCCCGGAACGCGGGGCCGCGCACGACGTCGTGTTCTACGAGCCGGAACCGGACGGCGGCGCCTTCGGGGTCCTCGTGGAGGAATCCACCGCCCTCCTGCTCGTCCTGAGCGGCACGGAAGACCGTGCGACGCTGGAGTCGTGGATGGCGACCGCTCGCGGTGACCGTGCGGCGATGGTCGTCGTGCTCGGACGGAGGAGCGAGGTGAAGCTGGGCGACGTGATGGACGCCGTCGACCGATTCGGCCTCGACGGCCCGGTGCTCCTGGCTGACGGGGAAGAAGACATGGAACGGATCAGAGACGCGATCCGCCAGCTCATTCCCTGGGGCAGCATCGTCGCCGCCGGATCACCCGAAGAGGTGGAGTGGCTGGAGGGGCAGCTCGATGCGCGGTTCGGCGATCTGCCGGTCGCGGAGTACGGCGAGGCCGCGCGCCACGAGATCGGCCAGGCCATGCGCATCGCCCACGGCGGCGTGGACGCGGCGCTGGAGCGGGCGATCGCGTGCGCGGAGACGCGGGGCTTCGTGCGCGTGGTGGGCGAGCCGCCGTGGGCGATCGTCCGCGGCCAGGAGTACAATCGCTGCGTCGCCGAGATCGGGCGCGCCGCCGCGGCGCAGCGGCACGATGTCCCCGAGCTGCCTTCGATACCGTTGAACTGGCTACGGGAACGCTTCTCCGCGCCGGAGTTCCGCGGCTTCCTGGATACGGATCCCACGCCTGGCGTACTGGACCTGGTGCTGGAGGACCTGGGCCACCGCCGCTGGATCTTCCAGGCGGACACGCGCCGCGGGCGGATGGTGGTCGTCCCGTCGGAGCTCAGCGTGGGCGATCCGACGGTAGACCCGCCCGTGAACGTGCGGCTTCAACCGCTCCTCCAGGCCACCTGGTCCGCGGAAACGGCGCAACACCTCTACGTGCTGCTCCTGGTGCATCTGGCGGATCTCGGGCGCGTCAGGGTGGAACTCCCGAGCCTCGCCTACGTCCAGCTCCCCGGCGGGACGCTGGGCGTGCGCTGGATGGCGGAGGACGGGATGGTGACGCTCTCCCTGGAACGGACCAGCGGCGCGGGCGACGTGGATCCCGCCAGAGAGCTGTTTCGAGACGTGCTGCGGCGCTATCTGCCCGTGGGCACGACCCCAGAGATCCTGGAGCTCGCCGAGCCGGAAGATGCGGAGCCGCGCCGCACGAAGGCCGCACCGCGTAAGGAAGCCTCCCAGTCCGCCATTCCCGAGGCCGCTGAAAGTGCCATCCCCGCCGGCGCATTCCCGCCGGAGCCGCCCCAGGGGCTGAACCTGGGCCGCGCGTGTCTCGTGCTGATGGCCGGCGGGAGAAAGAAGGTCGGAGGCAGGTTCATCAACCTCGACGCGGTGTGGCGAAACCTGCTGGAGCCCGCCATCCTCGACACCAGGCTCCCTGACGGCGAATCGCTCATCCCGATCCGCGCATGGGCGCTCCCGAAGACCGGGACGCCGCTCCCCGACTGGACCCGTGCCGCGCGGATGGTGATCGCGGACCTCACCGGCGTCAGCCCCACGCGCCTCCGCGAGTTGCGGATGCTGCCCGGAATGCGGACGCAGACCGTGGTGCTGTTCCGCGAATCGGGAGCCGAGCTGCCGTCGGAGTTCGCGTCGCTGAACGTGTTCGAGTATCAGGCCGCCGCCTCTCGCGATCTGATGACGCAGCGGACGCGCGTCTCCGGCATCCTTATGGACGCGCTCGGTCTGGGCACGGCGGAGCCCGAAGTGACGGACACGCTCCTCATCACCGCCGATACGCTGAACGTACGTCAGGGACCGGGAAGGCAGCACCGCGTGCTGGGGGTGCTGCCGAAGGGCACCCGCGTGCAGCGGCTGGAAGCCACCCCCGGCTGGTTCCGCGTTCGGGCCACCGATCACGCCCTTACCGGCTGGATCAGCGACAAGTTCGCCATTCCCGCGGAGGACGCGCCCGGGCCGCTCAGGCTTCGCGTCACGGCCGGTTCACTGAATCTGCGCCGTGGCCCCGGCGTGGAGCATGCGCCGGTTCAACTGCTGTCTCGCGGAATGATCGTGGACGAGGTCGAACGCTCCGGAGACTGGATCCTCGTACGGACGCCCGGTGCCGGAAGTGAGGGATGGCTTGCGGCGGAGTACGTGGAATCCGTCGGGAGAGTCAATCCGTTCGCTCCGCGAGAGGACGATCCGCCGTGGTACAACCATGCGTGGATGGAGCTGGGCCCGCACCCGACCAGCGCCGGAACCGAAAACCTGCGCCTTGCCGAATACCAGAAGACGGTCGCGTACAGCGCCACGGATGACCAGGTCTCGCTGGCCTCCGCCTTCGCGAACTGGGCCATGCAGCAGGCGGGCCTGCGGGGAACGGGCGAAGCCGGCGCGCGGTCGTGGCTGAAGTGGGGGCGCAAGCTGGACAGGCCGATCCGTGCCTGCGTCGTGGTCCTGTCCAGGCCCGGCGGCGACCCCACCCGCGCGGACGTGGGCTTCTACGTGGACGAGGAGCCGGACAGGCTCCTGGTGCTGGGCGCCAACGAAGGCGATGGAGTGGGAATCACGCCCTACCCGCGCAGTCGTGTGCTGGGCTACCGCTGGCCACTGGATCAGCCCGCCCCATGAGCGGGTGTCGACGATCTCCGGCCGGCACCATGCCACCCTGGTGAATCCTGGAACACGCTCTGAGCGCGGAGCGGATCATCGAGAATGCGACGCGGAGGCGTGATCGGGCCTCCGCGTCTTCTCTTTTCCCTCCGCCCCCTCCGCGTGGTCCCCTTCCCTCCCACCACCTGTCCGATCTTTCCCCGCAGGAACGTTTTGTCACGTTGGCGCGTCGAACACATCCGTGTGGGAGGTCAAAGCCCTGAATCCGTGCGGTGCACCGGCCGTTACTTCAGCGTTCAAACATCTCGCCGGCCTCGGGTGTCTACTCTGCCGCAGAGGACGGTACGGCGGGAACGACAGGGTGCGGCGGAGGCGGACGACACCGTCCGCGCGGTGGCAGCACTGTCAGGTTCGGATCTCAAAGGGCCGGTCC
>DATABT010000583.1:0-9182 GCA_036259455.1 Longimicrobium sp.
GCCGCGCACGCCAGGACGAGCGCGAGCGCCGGGAAGATGCGGGTCATCCGCACGGAGATCGGCAAAGCCGGATGGTTCGGCATGGGTCGGTCGATGGATTCAGCTGCGACGGGCCTGTGTGCAAGCGGCGGTCCCGCGGCGCGCAAAAGCTAGCGTGTGGGCGGTCCCGCGCGCGAGGGGCCCCGCCCCCCGCCACGTTCCCACTCGTGCCTCGCGGAGAGGGGGGAGGGTTCACGTGATCGGCGCGGGTATGGATGGCGTGGTCATCGCGCGGGTAGATAGGGCGTATCATCGGCGCGCGTGGACGCAGAGATCGGCGCTCGCCCCCGCCACGGGTTGAAACCCGCGGCTATGGATGCCACAAGCCCCGCCCGGGCTCGCAAAGCTCGCCCGACGGGGCTTCACCCGCACTGACCACTAACGCACTTCCCTCGCCGCGCGGCAGACCGCGTCCAGCCCGCGTGCGTAGTGGCCGTCGGGCTGGCGGGGCGTGGTCCAGGGCTGGCCCTGCGGGCGGGCGGTGCCCTGGCGCTGGCCATTCAGGTACGTGGTGCGGCTGATCAGGCGGGTGCGGCGGCCGGCGCAGTCGAAGTCCATCTCGTACTCCACGACGTCCAGCGGGTCCTGGTCCACGCCGCCGACCGACGGCGTGATCGGCTGGAAGTACGCGATGCGGAACCGGCCGCGCATCGCCCCCGCCGCGCCCGGGCCGCGCACCGTCGTATCCACCGCCATCCGCTGGAACGGGCTGACGCTCACGGTGGTGTAGCCGGCCGGCTGCGCGGGACGGTCGGCGCGCCGGTCCATCTCGTCGTACCAGCCGGGCCCGCGCCACGACACCTGCGCCGTGCGCTCCCCCGCCGCGCGCGACAGCTGCACCCGCACCGACCACAGCCCGGCCACCCACTCCCGCAACGGCTGCGTTCCCTCGGCCACCACCTCGTCAGGCGGGCCCAGTTCCGCGGCCAGCGAATCCGCCAGGGCCTGGAAGCGATCGTCCACCTGCTCGCCGCGCGCGGGATCGATCAGCGTGAAGCCGATCAGCCGCCCGTTTCGCAGCACCGCTTCCACGCGCGCGCCGTCGCCGCGGGTGAACGCGTGGTCACCCGCGTCCGTGACGGCCGCGAAGGTAAAGCCGTGCGCCCGCAGCGGCTCGCGTACGCTCTCCGCCGGCACGCCCCACGCGATGCCGTGGAACGAGAACTTCTGGGCCGAGGCGGTCGAGGCGCACAGGCACAGCGGGATGACGAGCAGTCGCGGCGGAATGGTCATGATCGGGGATGGATGGGCTGAACGCGGAAGGAAGAGCGGCCTGGCGCCGGGCCTGCGGACCAAGATATGGCATGGCGGTGATGCGACAAAGGACGATCGCACGCGGGGAACGCGCGGGTCGATCTCGCCCCCGCGACCAAACCGACCCCGGGTTGGAACCCGGGGCTGTGACGGCCATAACCCCGCCCCGGGCGCGCTGCGCCTGCCCGGCGGGGCTTCAACGCCATGGGCGCTACGCGCAAACGGCGGATCGCCGTCGGTCTCCGCCGGGTCGGGCGCCCGGATTGCAACGCATTGCGCGCCTCGCCGGACACGGCGCGGACCCGCAGGGAAAGCGCCGTGTACCAGCGCGCACTTCCACACCGGATGACGAGCGAGATGTCTGTGATTCGACCACTTACGGGCGCGCTGGGGCTCATCGCGCTGACGGCCTGCGCGGGTGCGCAACAGGCGGACCCGGTGCCGCAGCCCACGGCGGCCGAGGGGCGGCTGGTGCTGATGGGCACCACG
The DNA here is from genome assembly GCA_036259455.1 of Longimicrobium sp. Taxonomy (GTDB): domain Bacteria; phylum Gemmatimonadota; class Gemmatimonadetes; order Longimicrobiales; family Longimicrobiaceae; genus Longimicrobium. Next base: position 1,783 of record DATABT010000583.1, read on the forward strand.
GACCTGCACGGCTGGGTGCTGCCGTACGACTACTACACCGGCCAGCGCACCGACAACGGCCTGGCCGCGCTGGTGCCGCTCATCGACAGCGTGCGCGCGGCGAACCCCGGGCGCACGGTGCTGGTGGAATCCGGCGACCTGCTGCAGGGGAACCCGATGGACTTCGTCTACCGCCGCCTGGCGGAGGGCGAAGAGCATCCGCTCGTCCGCGCGATGAACCTGGTGGGCTACGACGCGGCGGCCATCGGCAACCACGAGTTCAACTACGGCATCGAGCACCTGGACCGCTCCGCCGCCGGCGCGCGCTTTCCGTTCCTGAGCGCCAACATCTATCGCGCGGGAACGGCGGAGCACGCGTACCGGCCGTACACAATCGTGGAGCGGATGATCGGCGGGCGGACGGTGAAGATCGGCATCACCAGCGTCACGCCGCCGGGGGTGCTCATCTGGGACCGCGACAACGTGCAGGGGCGCCTGGACTTTCGCGAGATCGTATCGAGCGTGCACCCGATCGTGGCGCGGATGCGGGCGGAGGGCGCCGATCTGGTGATGGTCGCGGCGCACAGCGGGTTCGAGGGAAGCAGCTACGACACGGCGGCGACGGGCGTTCCCGCAGAGAACGCCGCGTCGGCCATGGCGCGCGAGGTGCCCGGGATCGACGTGATCTTCATGGGGCACACGCACCGCGAGGTGGCGGACACCACCCTCAACGGCGTCCTGGTCCAGCAGGCCAAGAACTGGGGGACGTCGCTGGCCGTCGCGGAACTGGACCTGCGGTGGGACGGTGGACGATGGACGATCGGATCCAGGCGCGGCCGCATTCTGCGACCCGCGCCGGGGAGCACGTCGCCGCGGCTGGAGGCGGCGCTGGCGGATGCGCACGCGCGCACGCGGGCGTACGTGGCGCAGGTGATCGGCACGTCGGAGGCGGAGTGGACGTCGGAGCTGGCGCGGACGCGCGACACGCCCATCCTGGACCTGATCAACGACGTGCAGACGCGCGTGACGGGGGCGGAGCTTTCTTCCGCCGCGGCGTTCTCGCTCACGTCTCGCATCCCCCAGGGGCCGGTGTCGGTGGCGGACGTGGCGGGGCTGTACGTCTACGACAACACGCTCAAGGCCATCCGCATCAGCGGCGCCCAGCTGCGCGCGTACCTGGAGAAGAGCGCGGAGTACTACCTGCCCTGCCCCGCGTCCGCCTGCGAGCGGTTGACCAACCCGGACGTGCCCGGCTACAACTACGACGTGGTGAGCGGGGTGGAGTACACGCTGGACCTGACGAAGCCGGTGGGGCAGCGCCTGGTGCGGCTGGAGCGCAACGGCCGCGCGGTCATGGCGACGGACAGCTTTACCATGGCCATCAACAACTACCGGGCGAGCGGCAGCGGCGGGTTCAGCATGCTGATCGGCGCGCCGGTGGTGTACGATCGCGGCGAGGGGATCCGCGAGTTGCTGATCGAGGACATCCGCCGCCGCGGCACCCTGCGCCCCGCCGACGTCTTCCGGCAGAACTGGGAGATCGTCCCCGCCGCGCTGGCCGACCGCGCGGCGCGGGAGCAGCGCCCGTCCACCGCGGCCGGCGGCGAGGCGCACGGCGGCTCCACGCAGCAGCGGCCGCGTCCCTGACAGGAGTGCGTTCGTGCGTCAGTGCGTGAGTGAGGGTTGGCCGCCCGCGCTCACCCACTTCCGCACTTCCGCACTCACGCACTCCACCGGGAACCATCCGGGCTCCGGCGCGTATGCGCCTGCACACCGACGATCACGCCGTGCCCCAGGACCGTTGAAGCACGCGCTCCGCTCCCTGTTCGCCGTACTCGCCGCCGCGCTGGCATTCGCCGGCGCGCACGCCGGGCATGGCTCCGGGGAGGCGCGTGGTGCCGGACTTCGCCCTGCCGACCCTCGGCTGGAACGGCGGGCGGAGAAGGCGCTGGCCGCCCTGCCGCAGGCCGCGCGTCTGCTGCTGCGCGGCGGCGACGGGCGGGGGCTGGACGGGCCCCGGCGCGCGTCCGGCGCGCCGCCGCGGCTTTCGGCCGGCACGGACCCGTCCCGCCGGACACACTTCGCCGCCCGCACCCTCATGCGCCGGGCCTCGGGCGCGCGCACCCGCCGTACCCTCACGCTGCGCCTGGCGCGCCGCATGGCCGCCGCCCGTGACGGCACCCTCTCGTCGCGCTCCAACGGCGTTCCGCCTCCCCCCTCCACGTAGCTCGCGCACGCCGGCCAACGCCGCCGGCCATCCATCGCAGTCGTGCATCCACGTCCGCGGGTCCCTCCCACATCCGGGAGGATGCGGACGCGGCTGCCGCGCACATGCGCGCATCCACCCAAATAGGGGAGGCTTTTCCATGTTCGCGTCCATCGTGGCGCAGTCCCGGGCGGGCCCGCGCCCGGGCGGCAACGCCGCCGACTTCATCATCCTCGCGCTGGTCGCCGGCGCCGTGGCGCTGGTCTTCTGGCCCAGCCGCCCGTCCGTGATGCTCGCTGCCGCGCACCGTCCGCAAAGCCGGGCGCGGACGCCCATCCGTCCGCGGAGAAGGAGCCGCTCGCCTGACGGCGCGCCGGCCTTTCACCCTTTCCCGCGGAAGGTGCCGGACACATGGACCACATGATCTTCGAGGTGGGGCTCGCGCTCGCGCTGGTGGCGGGCGCCGCGCTGCTGAGCTGGAAGCTGCGGTTCTCCACCGCGCCGTTCCTGATCGTGGCGGGAATGCTGGTGGGGCCCCACGCGCCGCGGGTCGGAATGCTGGACCTGCGGTTCACCGAGAGCGCGCCCATCATCGCCTTCATGGGGCGGATGGGCGTGCTGTTCCTGCTGTTCTACCTGGGGCTGGAGTTCTCCGTCGGCCGATTGATCCGCTCGGGGCGGGCCATCGCCGTGGGCGGCAGCTTCTACATCGGCATCAACTTCACCCTCGGGCTCATGTACCCCGCCCTGCTGGGGTGGCCGCTCGCGGAAACGCTGGTGGCGGCGGGGATCACCACCATCTCCAGCAGCGCCATCGTGGCCAAGGTGCTGGTGGACCTGCGCCGCACGGCCAACCCGGAGACGGAGCTGATCCTGGGGATCATCATGTTCGAGGACGTGTTCCTGGCCGTGTACCTGTCCGTGGTGAGCGGGCTGGTGCTCAGCGGGTCCACCTCCCCGGGCGGCGTGCTCCTTTCCGCGGGGATGGCGCTGGCCTTCATGCTGGGCGTGCTGGGAATGGGGCGCCTGGCCGTTCCCTGGCTGAACCGCGCCCTGCGCATCCGCAGCGACGAGGTGCTGCTGCTGGTGGTGGCCGCGGGACTGCTGCTGCTGGCCGGCGCGGGAGAGACCATCCACGTGGCCGAGGCCATCGGCGCGCTGCTGCTGGGCCTGGTGCTGGCGGAGACGGAGCACCGCGAGCGAATCGAGCGCATGATCGTGCCGTTCCGCGACTTCTTCGGGGCGATGTTCTTCTTCGGCTTCGGGCTGCAGATCGATCCGTTCGCGCTGGGCGGCGCGGTGTGGATCACCCTGGGCGCCGTGGCGCTTACGCTGATCGGGAACGTGGCGGCGGGAATGCTGGCCGGGCGTTCCGCGGGGCTCTCGCGGACGTCATCCGCCAACGTGGGGCTCACCGTGGTGTCGCGCGGCGAGTTCAGCATCGTGGTGGCCAGCCTGGCTGCGGCCGGGGGGCTGATGCAGCTGCTTCAGCCGTTCGCCGCGCTGTACGTGCTGGTGCTGGCCATCCTGGGCCCCCTGCTCACCCGCCAGTCGCACGCCATCTCCCGCGCGCTCTTTCGCCTTACCGACCGGTGGAAGAAGCCGGCACGTCCTGAACGACCGGAATCCTGACAAACGGAGAGAGATCGATGCACGTAATGGAGCACGACCTTCCCGGCGTGGGAAAGAAGTTCGCCCTGACCACCAACGAGGGTGAGCGGATGACCGTCATCATCCACAACGCGGGCCACCGGGAGATCTACACCTTTGACGGGACCGACGAGTTTCCCTCGAACGCGGTGCGGCTGGAAGACAGGGAGGCGCGCATGCTGGGGGCCATTCTGGGCGGCGCGTACTTTCAGCCGGCGGTGGCGGAGTCGATGGACATGGTGCTGGGGCAGCTTTCGGTGGAGTGGTTCCGGGTGGACGCGGGGTCTCCGCTGGCCGGGCGCACCATTCAGGACAGCGCCATCCGCGAGCGCACGGGCGCCAGCGTGATCGCCATTCTGCGCGCCGGCCGTCCGCACCCCAACCCCGGCCCCGGCGACGTGATGGGGGCCGGCGACACCCTGCTGGTGGTGGGCGACCGCCAGCAGGTGCAGCGCTTTCGCGCGGAGCTGGGCGGCGGCTGACGCCGGCCCCTCCCCGCTCGTTTCTCGCGGAGAGGCACAACCATCAGCCGGAGGGTCTTCCCGGGCCCTGTCGAGGGGCTGGTTCCACGCCATGGAGCCAGCCCCCGCGGCTCGGGCAGAAGGGCCTCCCGTCGCGCCGCAGGCGCCTGCCGCTACTTCAGGTCGGCGGGGCGCTCCCCGCATCGAAAGGAATCCGGGCGAGGTTCGTCGAACGGGGCGCGGCACCAGCACGGGGGAGCAGATTTCTCAGTCGGCGCGACGGGGTTCCCGCACTGCCGGCGATCACGCAGGCGCCTCCTTCGAAACGACAGACGCGGCGCGAGCGACTTTCATTCGAGTGGACGCGTGTAGCGCCGATGACTCAGAATGACCTGATCGCCAGGGGCCGCAGCCCTGGCGGGCGGGTTCGACGGCACTTCTCCAAGCCGTGTGATTGAACCTCCGCCCGGGTTTTGCGTACATTGCCTCCGCCCCACCTTCTCCACCCCCCGTCGCACGAGGCGCCTTGATCCCCCTGAACGACGAGAACCCCACGGAGCTGCGGCCGTGGATGACGCTGCTGCTGATCGCCGCCAACCTGGTGGTGTGGTGGCAGGTGCAGGGCGCGGGCGTGGACTACGCGACGCTGGAAGCGTCGGTGATCGACTACGGCACGTATCCATGCGAGATCACCGGGCAGGTCAACGGCGCGTGCACGGTCGAGGGGCCGGGGTGGAGCGCGCTGCTGACCTCCATGTTCATGCACGGCGGGTGGATGCACCTCATCGGCAACATGCTGTTCCTGTGGGTGTTCGGGAACAACATCGAAGACTCCATGGGGCACCTGCGCTTTCTGGTCTTCTACGTCGTCTGCGGGCTGGCGGCCAGCTTCGCGCACATCTACTTCTCCCCCGCGAGCAACGTCCCCATGGTGGGGGCCAGCGGGGCCATCAGCGGCATCATGGGCGCGTACATCCTGCTGTATCCCGGCGCCCGGGTGCGAACGTTCTTTCCCCCGTTCTTCTTCTTCCGCATCCGCGCCTTCTTCTTCCTTCTGCTCTGGTTCGTGCTGCAGCTGTACGAGGGGCTGGGAATGCAGCCGACGGCGGAGGAGGGCGGCGTGGCGGTGTGGGCGCACATCGGCGGGTTCGTGGCCGGGCTGCTGCTGATCAAGGTGTTCGACCGGCCCCGGCTGGTGGAGGCCAAGCGCCACGGCGTGCACCTGCCGCCCGACGAGGTGGCGCGCCTGCAGTGGTAACGGTAGAATAAGCGCGTTTTTTCGATGGACTCCCGGGCGCATCCCCGCGCCCGGGCCCGTGCGGACACACCCCTCCCCCCACCGCCCCTGATGCCAGCCTCCAAGAAACGGTTCCTCACCCGCCTGCTTCCCCTGTGGGCGGCGGCCGCGCTGCTGCTGGGCGCGGGGTGGTACGCGGAAACCCAGGAGCCCGCCGCCCCCGCGCAGCCGGACAGTCCCGTGGCCGCGCCGGCCGCCGGCACGACGGCGGCGCAGCCGATGGCGACGCCCCCCGCGGCCACTCCACCGGCGACGACGGGTGCGCAGCAGGTGGACCCGGCCGTGCCTCAGACGGCGCGGCCCGCGCAGAGCGGCATCGAGCAGGCGGAGCCGGGCCCCGTAACGGGCGCCGAGACGGCGGCGTCGCAGGCGGCGCGGCTGGCGCGCGAACAGGCCGCGGGCGCGTCTCTTCCGGAGCGGGCGGTGAGCCTGCTCGGGCTGCTGGTGTTCATCGCCATCGCGTGGGTGCTCAGCGTCAACAAGCGCGCCATCGCCTGGCGGCCGGTGCTCTGGGGCGTGGGGCTGCAGCTGATCTTTGCCCTGCTCATCCTCAAGACGGAACCAGGGCGCAGAGTGTTCGACGGCCTGAACAGGCTGTTCACCCACCTGCTGAACTACACCAACGAGGGCGCCCGCTTCCTGTTCGGCAACCTGACGAGCAAGAACGTCCCCGTGGGCACGGGCGACGGACCCTTCTCTCCGGTGGTGAGCACCGGCGCCTGGGCCGAGGCCGGCGCCAACTTCGCCTTCAGCGTGCTGCCCACCATCATCTTCTTCAGCAGCCTGATGACCCTGCTGTACTACTTCGGGTTCATGCAGGCGGTGGTAAAGGCCTTCGCCTGGCTGATGGTGCGGACGATGGGCACCAGCGGCTCGGAAAGCCTGAACGCGGCCGGCAACATCTTCGTGGGGCAGACGGAGGCGCCGCTACTGGTGAAGCCGTTCGTAAAGACGATGACCAGGAGCGAGCTGCACGCGGTGATGACGGGCGGCTTCGCCACGGTGGCCGGCGGGGTGATGGCGGCGTACGTGGGAATGCTGATCGCGTACTTTCCCGACATCGCCGGGCACCTGATCGCCGCGTCGGTGATGTCGGCGCCCGCGGCGCTGGCCATCAGCAAGCTCATGTACCCGGAGACGGAAGAGTCCGTAACCCGGGGAGAGCTGAAGATCCAGCTGGAAAGGGTGGACGCCAACGCCATCGACGCGGCCGCCCGCGGCGCCAGCGAGGGGCTGGGCCTGGCGCTGAACGTGGGCGCCATGCTGATGGCGTTCATCGCCCTGCTGGCCCTGCTCAACGGCATCCTGGGCGGCATCGGCGGGTGGTTCGGAATGGACTGGAGCATCCAGGCCGGCCTTGCGTACCTCGGAGCGCCGCTGGCCTGGCTGATGGGCGCGCCCTGGCAGGACGCCATGGCCGTGGGCACCCTGATCGGCGAAAAGACGGCGGTGAACGAGTTCGTGGCCTACCTGCACCTGGCGGAGATGCTGCAGGGAGGAGAGCAGCTGTCCGCGCGCGGGGTAATCGTGGCCACCTACGCGCTGTGCGGTTTTGCCAACTTCAGCTCCATCGCCATCCAGATCGGCGGAATCGGCGGCCTGGCACCGGAGCGGCGCAGCGATCTGAGCCGCCTGGGGCTGCGCGCCATGATCGCCGGCACCCTGGCCAGCTTCATGACCGCGTGCGTGGTGACGATGATCCTGTAAGGCGCGGGTTCCGGACGCGTGTGCGAGTGCCCGGTGCCCGTGGTGGACGCCGGGCATTTGCGTTCGAGGGACAAGGGGACAAGGGGACAAGGGGACATGG
>DATABT010000584.1:0-5071 GCA_036259455.1 Longimicrobium sp.
CGCGGACGGGGAGGACGGCCAGGTTGGCGCTGGCGGCGGCGCGCAGGGCCTGCAGCAGCCGGTCCGCCACCGTGTCCAGGTTGAGCGAGATGGTGCCGGACGGCTTGGCGACGAAGTCCACCGCGCCGTAGTCCAGCGCCCGCATGGTCGCCTCGCCGCCCTCCGTGGTGTAGGCGGAGAGCATCACGACCGGGCGGGGCGTCTCGCTCATGATGTAGCCCAGCGCGGAGAGGCCGTCCAGCCCGGGCATCTCCACGTCCATCGTCACCAGGTCCGGCTCCAGCTGGTGCACCTTGCGCAGCGCGTCGTTGCCGTCGCGCGCGGTGCCGATCACCCGGAACTCGTCCGTGCGGCCCAGGATGTCGCTGATGACGCGGCGCATGAACGCGCTGTCGTCCACCACCAGCACGGTGTGGGCGCGGGCGGGGCGGTCAGAGAACGACATCGGCCTTGCCCACCGAGCTCACCGTCGTCTTTCCCGCGCCCACGTAGAAGCGCACGGAGCGGCCGTAGTCGCCCCCCACGTCTTCCGCCACGACCGGGATCCCGGCGGCCTCCAGCGCCTGGCGCGACGCGTTGATGTTGCGCGCGCCCATGTTGAGCGAGCCCGGCACCATCAGCGTCTGGAACATGGCCGCGCCGCCCACGAGCCTGGCCTTGAGCCGGCCGGGACGCGCGCCCATCCGCGCCATCTCCCTGACCAGCGCGGGGACGGCCGTGGTGGCGAACTTGCTGGCGTTCCCCTGGTCGCGGCTGAGCGCGGGCTCGGGGAGAAGGATGTGCGCCAGCCCGCCCACCCGCGCCTCGGCGTCGTGCAGCAGGATGGCCACGCAGCTGCCCAGCCCCAGCGTGACCAGGGTGTCGTCCGGCCCGCCCACGGCGGCCTGCGCCACCTTTACGAAGGTTGCCCCGTTGCTCTTGCTCATGCCGGCCTGCGGAAGATCCGCTCGCGGTTGTTCACCGGGCGAAAGAGCAGGCGCGCCTCGCCGATCAACGTCTCCACCTTTCCCATCACCAGAAACCCGCCGGGGACCAGCGCGTCGTGGAAGCGTTTGAACAGCCGCTCCTGGATCTCCCGGTCAAAGTAGATCACCACGTTGCGGCAGAAGATCAGGTGCTGCCCGCTCATGGGCTGCCCGCTGATCAGGTCCCGCCGCTCGAACGTAACCCCCTGCCTCGGCTCGGGCTTCACCGTCCACGGCGGCCCGCCGGTGAACCAGCGGTCGCGAATGCGCGGGGGCGTCTCGCTCATGGACAGGTCCGGGTACTCGCCCTTGCGCGCCGCGTCCAGGCTGCGCCGGTCGATGTCCGTGCCCGTGATCTGGATGCGGCTCGCCTCCGCGGACCGGCCCTGCTTCTCCAGCCACTCGCGCATCAGGATGGAGCAGGTGTACGCCTCTTCCCCGCTGGCCGACCCCGCGCTCCACACCTTCACCGGGCCGGGGCGCTCGAAGAGGGCGGGAAGGACGCTCTGCTCCACCGCCTGCCACGTCTCCAGGTTGCGAAAGAACTTGGTGACGTTGATGGTGAGCGTGTCCAGCAGATGGTCGTACTCCGCCGGATCGTGGTCCAGCAGGGCGCCGTAATCCTGGAACGTCTTCTGCCCCCGCGCCCGCATGCGCACGGCGATGCGGCGGCGCAGGCACTTTTCCTTGTAGAACTGGCAGTTGAAGCCGCGGTCCCTTTCGATCTTGCGCTTCAGCTTCTCCAGCTCCTCGTCGTCCCCCTCCATCTGCAGCGAGAAGGGGGGAAAGGGCGGAACCAGACCGCTGAAAGGCCGACGCTCGCCACCGTCCGTCATCGCAGCACGCTCTCCACCAGCTCCAGGTTGGTGCGCACCACGGTGTTGCGGGGATTGATCTCCAGCGCCTTGCGCCACAGCTCCACCGCCTGCGTGCGCTCCATCCGCTTGTAGTGGATGTTCCCCATCCGGAAGTAGACGTCGTCGCCCAGGCGCGGGTTCAGCCGCACGGCGCGGGCGTAGCACTCCGCCGCCTCGTCGTACGCGCCGCGGCGGTAGAGCGCGTCGCCCAGCGCCTTGAAGGTCTGCGGCATGTCGCCGTCCTCCTCCGTCGCCCGGCGGTACATCGCCTCCGCCCGTTCCCAGTCGCCATTCCTCTCGAGGACCGTGCCCTGGTGCAGGTAGATGGCGGCCGCGTGCGGGTGCCGCTCGATCCCCTCGTCCCCCGTGCGCAGTGCCGCCTCCACGTTCCCCGACGCCGCGTCGCAGAGAAGCGCGAAGGCGTAGTACGCGGCCGTAGGGCGCCCGCTCCCCAGCGCCTCGCGGTAGGCGGCGAACGCCTCGCCCGCCGCCTGCACCTCGCCCAGCTTGAGAAGAAGGATGGCGCGCGAGAGCAGCACCTGCGGGCGCTTCGGCGCCAGCCGCGCCGCCTCGTCCGCGGCGAAGCGCGCGTCCGCCATCCGCCCCAGCCGCTCCAGCGCGAGCGACATGGCGTGAAAGACGGAGGCGCGCGCCCCGCCCAGCTCCACCACCTCCTTCAAATAGCGCAGCGCGAAGCGGTCGTCCCCCTTGCGCAGGCCGATGAGCGCCAGGTGGAAGCGGGCGTCCAGGTTGCGGGGCTGCAGTTCGGCCACGCGGCGGAACTCGCGCGTCGCCTCGTCGTACATCCCCGTCTTGTAGAAGGCGATGCCCAGGTTGCGGTGCTCGTCGATGCGGGCCTGGGGCACCTCCTTGACCTGCGCCTGCCGCCGGCCCACGGGGTGCGCGAAGCCGGCCTGGATGAGGCCGAAGAGCGCCTTGCCCACGTCGAACTCCACCATTCCGCTCTCGTCGATCAGCTCCTGCACGCTCCGCTTGCCGTCCATCAGCGGAATGATGCGGTGCTGCTCGTCCGAAAGCTCCACCCCCGCCATCGGCTTGCTGCGATCGAGTTCGAAGACGAGGTCGAGGGAAGGGATCTTCTTCTCGATCAGGCTCCACTCGTCGATGCGCCGCGCCCCCTCGAGAAGCAGGTTCTCGGGGTTGATGGAGACGAGCATGGCCCCCTCGTCGGGGCGCTGCTCGGCCTCGAAGTAGAAGGAGCCCTGCGCCCAGGTAAAGAGGTAGTAGACCGCCTCTTCGATCTGGATGCGGATGTACTGCTCCAGCTGCTCGCGGGTGATGGCGCCGCGGCGGATGAGGATCTCGCCCAGGCGGCTGCGGGCGGGGTCGCGCGCCTGCTCGTCGATGGCCTCGCTGAGCTGGGTGGATTGAATCAACCCGTTCTTCACCAGCAGGTCGCCCAGGCGGTCGCGCCGGTTGACGATGCTGGCGTAGGTGATGCGCCCGCGCTCGAAGTAGATGTAGCCGAAGTTGCTGCGATCGGTCAGCGACAGGCAGCCGGTCTTCTGCCCCATCGCCAGCAGCTGCAGCACGTCCGGCAGGCTGGCTTCCTTGAGGTTTCCCTTGATCGCCATCTCAGGCCAGCTCCTCGATCAGGCGATCCTCGAGCGCCAGCCAGTCCCACGCGGCCTTCTCGGCGTTGAAGTACCAGCGGTCCACCTGCGGCTGCGCCCTGGCCGCCTCTTCCGCCTTGCGCGCCGCGGCGGCCCGGGCGGAGACGAGCAGCGCCTCCGCCTCGCCCACGCGGTCGGGGTCGGCGAGGAGCGGCGAGCGGGCGGAATCCGACCGCATGGTCTCCATCTCGGCGCGGATGGCCCGCAGCTTCTCCACGTCCGCGGCAAAGGCGTCCAGCACGGCGTCCACGTCGGGCGCGGTGTCGGCGTCCAGCGCGGCTTCCAGGCGGCGGGTGCGGATCCCCTCGCCCTCCCAGCGCAGGATGGCCTCCGCCAGCCGCTTGCGCCACGGCGCCGTCTCCACGATCTCCTCGACCGTGGCGGCGATGTCGCTCAGAAAGGCGCTGAACTCGTCCACCGAGTGCACGGCGGGCTCCGGCCGGTTGAGCGCCGCCACCTCGCGGGCGCTCAGCGTGCCGCCGCGCTCCGTCTGCGCCTGCCCAACGCGCTCCACCGCCTGGACGAGACTCGCCGCGTCGGCCACGGGGAGCCGGGCGATCTCCGCGGCCGCGCCGTCGACCAGGGTGATGCCGCGCTGGTCCGCCGCGCGCGTGGCGATCTCTTCGCGCGACTGGTGTCCGTCGTCGGACGCGGCGGGCAGGTCGACCGCGAGGCCGCGGGTAAAGCGGGCGCGCAGCTCCGGCTCGATCCCCGGCAGGTCGGCGGAGGTGGACTGGGCGGCCAGGACGATCTGCGCCGTCCACTCCAGCTCGTCCCACAGGTCCAGCAGCTCCTGCTGGGTGCGCGCCTTGCCCGCCAGCGTCTGCACCTCGTCCAGCAGCACCAGCTCCGCCTCCAGCAGCTCGTCGCGCAGGGCGTCCATGGACCCGCTCCCCACCGCGGCCGACACGCGGTCCACCAGCCCGTCCGCCGTCATGTACATCACCCGCAGCTCCGGGCGCACGGCCAGCGCCAGTGCGCCCACGGCCTGCAGCAGGTGCGTCTTGCCGCTTCCCCGCGCGCCGTGGATGAGGAGCGGGTTGTACGCGGTGCGCGGGGCCTCGGCCACGCGGCGCGCGGCGGCCGCGGCCATCCGGTTGCCGGGGCCGACGACGAACGTCTCGAAGGTGAAGCGCGGGTCCTGCTGAAAGATCATCTTGGCGGTGGAAAAGGACGCTTCAAGCTAATTGGATGGCCGGTCCGGCGCGAGGCGGGGGCGGGGGCCCCTCCCCCCCGCGGGGCCCCTCGACCTTTCGGCGGGGTGGCGAGCCCGCGAGGCGCCCCCTCCCGCTCGTCACCTCGCGACCTCCCCCCAAAAACCCTGGGGGAGGTTGAACTTCATTCCCGGTGGCGAGATCCTGCCGTACCCGGAGCGATTCGGGCCGCCGGGCCCGCGCGGGGCCCTCACCCCAGACCCCTCTCCCGCACCCAACCTTCCGCGCCCGCACCAGGCTCGCGAGTGTGCGAGAGAGGGGAGATGGCCGTGCACCCCCGCGGCCGTCTGCCGATCGCGGCGGGTCGTCCACGGCGCGGCAACCCAGCCGTGCCAACCTCCCCCGGACCTGGGAGAGGTCGCAAGCGCGTCGCGCGGCAGGGGGCGCGGCCTGGCGCCCGC
>DATABT010000585.1:0-2011 GCA_036259455.1 Longimicrobium sp.
CGGTCCGCGGAACGACGGAGCGGACCGGCGCCACCGTCCGGCGGCATGGAGGGATGGATGATCTTTTCCCCGTCCCCCGCCCCCTGTAACCTGTCCCCTTACCTTCGCGCCGCCACGAAAACCCGGAGCCCGGCCCCATGCCCGCCACCGTCGCCACCATCGGATACGAAGACGCCTCCGTGCAGCGCTTTCAGCAGACGCTCAGGGAGGCGGGCGTGGAGCTGCTGGTGGACGTGCGGGCGGTGGCCAGCTCGCGCAAGCCGGGGTTCGCCAAGACCAGGCTGGCGGCCAACGCGGCGGAGGTGGGGGTGGAGTACGTGCACCTTCGCGCCCTCGGCACCCCCGCGGAGGGCCGCGCCGCCGCCCGCGCCGGCCGCCACGAGGAGATGCACGCCATCTTCAGGGAGCACCTGGAGACCACGGACGCGCAGGCGGAGCTGCACGCGCTGGCGGACCTGGTGCGCGGCGGCCGCCGCGTGTGCCTGCTCTGCCTGGAAGCCGACCCCGCCCACTGCCACCGCACCCTGGTCGCCGAAGCCCTCGCCGAGATCGTCCCCATCACCGTCGAGCACCTGCGGCCCTGAAAAGCCGGAAAACGAGTACGCGGAGTAACGGAAAGAGAGTACGCGTAGAGCTCCGTCCGTTGTCCGCGTACTCTCGTTTCCACTCCGCGTACTCTGCACGCAAACCTCGGCGCGCGGATGGGGACGAAATGTCTTGACACCGAAAAGGGCCCCGGCTACTCTGCGCACCTGTGCTGGATTGTCTTTGCGGGATCGTTCATTCAGAGACGTGCAATCATGCGAATCGCGTTGCGGACCCGCCTGCCCGGCGTTCTGCCGGCGCTGCTCCTGCTCGCCGCGTGCGCGGACGAGCCCACCTCCATCCGCGAACCGCACCCAGGGCCCGGGCAGCCGCCGCGCGTGCTGGGCGTCTACGAGATCACCCTCACCGGCATCGGCACGGCGGAGATGCGCGGGAGCATCGTGCCCGTGCCCGGCGGCGGACGCGAGGCGCTGAGCCCGGTGACGTCGGGGATCATCTTCGAGTCCATGGCGTCGGGCAGCATCACCCACGGCACGCGCGGGCAGGGCGGGCAGCGGTACCTCTCCTTCACGTACCGGGTGCGCAACGCCACGGGCGGCCCGCTCGCCAACGTGACGATCATCCCCATCTCCAACGGCGGCACCATCTCCGGCACGCCGTTCAGCTCCGTGCAGCTCTTCAGCGGCACGCCCGCGAGCGCCGCCATCGCCCCGCAGATCGTCCCCGGCGGCGCCGTCACCATCACGGACGAGGGCGGGCTGAAGGTGACGCACACGGACGTGCTGCAGGTGTTCACGGAGGCCGAGGTGGCCGCCATCACGCCGCCGGCGGGGGTGACGAACGTCTTTCCGTACGGATTCGTGGTGCGGAACCCGTCCACGCCCGCCAGCCGCACCCTCCCCGCCGCCGCAAGCGCCAACGAGTTCTCCGGCGCGGTGACGTTCGCCTTCCGCTATCCGCTGCAGCCCAGCTCCAGCGCCGATCCGTTCACCGTCAGCTTTCAGGTGCTGGCGGTGGAGGACACGCACACGCGCGTCACGGAGAGCATCGAGGAGGGGCAGGACACCTTTGCCGTGCGCCGGCTGCGCGAGCGGGCCGCCGCGCTGGGCGCCACCATCAGCACCGTCCTGGCCGGCAGCCCCGCGGCGGACGCGGCGGTCGCGGACTATCCCGGCCAGCGGCAGATCTGCTCGGTGCGCACGGCGGGGACGGCGGCGTCGCCGGTGACGCACATCACCCAGCCGGCGGCGTACGCGCGCATCGGCGTCTACCGGCCGGGGGAGAGCCTGGACGGCTGCGGCGCGTACTTCCGCGGCGGAACGGCGCAGCGCGCGGCGTACGACATGACCTACGCGCTCACGCTGCGGGCGATGGACATCTACGGCAACGTGAAGGCGGCGCCGGCGGACACGGTGGCGCTGCAGTCCCTGTCCGGGCCAGCCGTCACCCTCCCCGCGCGGACGGC
>DATABT010000586.1:0-5231 GCA_036259455.1 Longimicrobium sp.
ACAGCCCCCACCCGCCGAACACCGAGGTGATCCCCCGGCTGTCCAGCGCGTAGCTGAAGCCCAGCCGCGGCTGAAATGCGCCCAGCCAGGGCTTGCGGTCGTCGCCGTCGGTGAAGTAGCGGTCCGGGTCCAGCGGGCGGAACAGGCGGTCCTGGTACCTGGTCAGCGAGTCAACGATGGCCTGCGGCGTCACGTAGTCGTAGTTCATCATGTGACTCTCGTAGTCCCACCGCACGCCCAGGTTCAGCACCAGCCGGCTGGTGGGCGACCAGTCGTCCTGGACGTACAGCCCCAGCTGCGTGTTCTGCGCGCCGAAGTCCGGGTCGCCCGCCTGGAACTCCACCCGGTGCGGAACGGCGAAGCCGTGGAACCAGGGCTCGTAGATGAAGCGGGGGTTCTCGTTGTTGCGCTTGTGGATGTCGTAGTCCAGCCAGTCCAGGTTGAAACCGCCCTTGACCACGTGCTCGCCCGCCCACCGCCACCCCGTCCAGGTGACGTCGTTGCGCAGCGAAAGGCGCAGCTGGTGAAAGTTCTGGTCGCTCTGGTTGCTTCCCAGCACCGCGCAGCAGCCGAAGCCGAACAGCCGGTTGGGCATTCCCGGGTTGGCCGCCACCGGGTTGAAGCGGTAGCTCTGCAGGCTCAGCGTGGCCTCGTTGGTGATCGGGCCCGGCGTCCACACGTGCTTCAGCACCCCCGTGTGCACGTCGGCGCTGAAGCGCTTGGCGTTCTGGTACGAATCCAGGTTGCCGAAGTCACGGATGTCGTCTTCCGTGCGCAGGTGGTAGCTCAGCTCGGCAAAGCTGTTCTCCCGGTGCTGCCAGCTCAGCTTGGCGAAGCCCAGCCACTCCTCGAACGGCTGCGCGAACTCGCCGTTTAGCGCCGCCCAGTTGATGGTGTCCAGCGCCGGAAACCCCGTGGGGGGGACGATGTTGACGCGGCTGGCGCGCGTCTGGTCCTGGTGCTCCACGCTGCCGAAGAAGTGCAGCCGGTCGGCGATGATGGGCCCGCCGATGTTGGCCCCCCACTGCAGCCGCTCGAACTCCGGCCGGTCGTAGTCGCTGGCCGTGTCCGCCACCGCCGCCTGGAACCGGTCCAGGGCGATGAGCTCGCGGTTCTGCCAGTTCACGAACGCGCTCCCCTCCCACCAGTTGCTGCCGGAGCGCGTGGTCGCCGTGATGATGGCGCTGCTGGCCTTCTGGTACTCGGCCTTGAAGTTCTGGGTGATGATGCGGAACTCGCCCACCGCGTTGCGGGGGAACGGGTTGCCGCGGCTGGCGTCCTGCCCCACCGTGCCGCCCTGCAGCAGGTCGTTCTTGTAGCTGGCCCCGTCGATGAAGACGTTCACCTGCTCCGCGGGCTGCGCGCCCGCCGTGAACGTCTTGCGCGTGCCGTCCAGCGTCGCGTTCTGCAGCTGCGTCCCCGGCGCCAGCTGCGCCAGGCTCAGGAAGTTGCGGTCCGACGTGGGCAGGTTCTCCACCTGCTGGCGGGTGACGTTGGTCGCCACCTCCGACGTGCGGCTCTCCGTGGCCAGCGTGCCGGAAGACACGGTGATGGCCTCCAGCTGCACCGCCTGCGCGGCCAGGTTGAAGCTGGCTTCCAGCGTCTGCCCCACGCCCAGCTGAATGGTGCGCGTCTGCGACCCCTGCCCCACCCGGCTCACCGTGAGCTCGTACGGGCCGGGGCGCAGGCCGGCGATGGCGTAGTTTCCGTTCTGTCCCGTCACCACCTGGCGGCGCTGGTTGGTCGGCGTGTGCCGGGCCACCACCGTGGCGCCCGCCACGTCCTCGCCCTCGGCGGTGCGCACGTATCCCTCGATGCGCCCCGTCGTGGTCTGCGCCCACCCCGGCGGCGTCCAGGCCAGACAGAACAGGAGAAGGACCGCACGGACGATGGAACCTGCTTTCATGGGCGTGCTCCTGGGTGGGTGGAAAGGGATCAGCGGAGGTCCTGGAGAGAAGGCGGGTCGTCCGTTCCCCCGCCGCACGAGCGGCGGATGACCAGGCGCGTCTCGAGCAGTTCCTGCGCGGGGGGCGCGTCCCCCGCGATGGCGTGGCACAGCAGCTCCACCGCGCGCGCGCCCATGCGGTTCACGTCCACGCGCACGGAGCTGAGCGACGGGCTCAGGTAGCGGCCGATGGGAATGTCGTCGAACCCCGCCACCGCCACGTCGTCCGGCACCCGGCGCCCCGCCGTCCGCAGCGCGCTGATGGCGCCCACCGCCATGGCGTCGTTGGCGCAGAAGACGGCCGTGGGGGCATTCGGTCCGCCGAACAGCTCCATCGCCGCGCGGTAGCCGCCGGCCTCCGTAAAGTCCCCCGGCGCCTCGATCCCCTCCACGCCGTCCGCCTCCCCGATGGCCGCGCGAAAGCCGCGCAGGCGCTCGCCGGCGTCGAAGTTGGCCTCGGCGCCGCGGACCATGGCGATGCGCCGGTGGCCCATGCCGACCAGGTGGCGCACCATCTCCAGCGCGCCGCCGTAGTTGTCCACGTTGATAGCGTTGAAGTCCGTTCCCGTCACGTCGCAGTTCAGCAGGACGACGGGAACGTCGGGGGGAAGGCAGCCGGCCAGGTCGGCGCCGCACACGTCGGGCGACATCACGATCATCCCGTCCACGCGGCCGCGCATGGCGCCCACCGCGAACTCGATCTCGCGCAGCCCGTCGTGCGATCCGCTGAGGAGCAGGTGGTAGCCGCGCTGCTGCGCCTGCGGATCCATGCCGCGGATGACCTCGCTGAAGAACTCGCCGAACAGGTCGGGGAGCACCACGCCGAAGACGTTGGTGCGGCGGGTGATGAGGCTGCGCGCGGTGGCGTGCGGCAGGTAGCGCAGCTCGGCCGACGCCGCCTCCACGCGGCGCCGCACCTCGTCGCTCACCGGCCCGGTGCCGTTGAGCGCGCGCGACACCGTGGTGACCGACACGCCGGCCCGCTGGGCCACGTCACGAATGGTGATGCTCACATCCGCAGCTCATGTTCAGAGGATGAGCAAACGCATTGTGAAAACGTTTTCATGAAAACGTTTCCAGAGATACGCCGCCGTCACAGCCGTGTCAAGACTCTTTCACGTTCGCAGGACAAAGAGGAATGTCACACGGAGAAACAGGGCAACAGAGGACAGCACGGACGCGCTCCCCTGGTGCTCTGTTCCTCGTGTGAAAAATCCCTTGGCGGCGGAGTACGTGGTCAGGGGGATCGCCGAACCGGGCCGCGATGCTCCTCGTGCGAACGGGGCGCGCCGGGGAGCTGCTCGTCGAGGGACTGGCGGTAGCGGATGCAGCCGCGCATGAACTGCGGCCACGCGGGGACGGCGGGGAGCGGGTCCGTGCGCTCCGGCAGCAGCGCCCACAGCGCGGGATGGTGCCAGCAGAGCTCGTGACCCGCGCTGTCGCGGTGCGTGCGGATCGCGTCCCGCAGCCGCCGTACTTCCGCGACCAGCGCCTCGCGCGACATCTTCTCGAGGTCCTCGTCCATCGTCCCCTCGCGTGCTGGCGTGAAGCTTCCCGGCTGGCACTCCGTATGTGCTGAAGACGCGGGCTGGATCAACCGAACCGAAGGAGCGCCAACGATGCTCACCTCGTCCGAGAAGCGTGACCACATCCTCCGCATGATCGCGCAGATCCGCCAGATGGTGGACGCGCTGACGGGCAGGGTGCGCAACGGGGAGGACACGGCGGAACTGCTGGCCCAGGCGCGCGAGTCCCTGGCCGGCCTGCTGGGGCCGATGGCGGACGTGGTGCAGCGGCTGGACTCGGCGAGCGCCGCGCAGATGGTGAACGACCCCGGCATCCTCTTCGCCTGGACGCAGGTCACCGCCGCCGAATCGGATGCCCATCGCGCCGCCGGAGATGCGGCCTCCGCCGATGCCCTCGCCCGCCGCGCCCTGGAGCTGGCGCAGGAAGCCCACCAGCGCGCACTCAAGGATGACCCCGAGTTGCAGACGCTGATCGACCGCCTGCGCGCGCAGATCGCGAGCTGAACGGCACTCCACTCGCCCCTTACACCACCCCTCTCCCGGGTTCGGGGAGGGGGCGACGGCCGCTGCGGGGAGCGAGCAGAGAGGCCGTCGGGAAAGACGGCCCGGTGGAGGGCCCGCTCAGCCCTCCGCCGAGGCCTCGTCCCGCGCCTTTTCCGCCAGCCGCTCGCGGATGCGCGCGGCCACCACGTCGATCCCCGCGCGGTTCTGCCCGCCGCGGGGGATGATGACGTCGGCGTATCGCTTGGTGGGCTCCACGAACTCGAAGTGCATCGGGCGCACCGTCGTCAGGTACTGCTCGATGACGGAATCCATCGTGCGCCCGCGCTCCTCGATGTCGCGCCGCAGGCGGCGGATGAAGCGCACGTCCGCGTCCGTATCCACGAAGATCTTGAGGTCGAACAGCTCGCGCAGGCGGGGCTCGGAAAAGAGCAGGATGCCGTCCACGAGGATCACCTCTCGCGGCTGCACCCGGATGCTCTCGGGGGCGCGGGTGTGGCGCGCGAAGTCGTAGACGGGCTTGTCGATGGGCCGGCCGTCGATCAGCTCTTGCAGGTGGTGCACGATGAGGTCGTTGTCCAGCGATTCCGGGTGATCGAAGTTGATGGACGCGCGCTCCTCGAGCGAAAGGTGCCCCAGCTCCTTGTAGTACGAGTCGTAGTCGATGAAGACGGCGCTGTCCAGGTGCAGCGAATCGAAGATGCGCCGTGCCACCGTCGTCTTGCCCGACCCCGTGCCCCCCGCGATGCCGATCAGGTACGGCTTCATCCTGGCCCCGTCTGAGGTGAATGCCGCCGGCGCGCGGCCCGTGCGCTCCGGCTGACTTGGGATACGCGGTCGAGCGCGGTTCGGCAAGGTGAACGGTTGAACGGGTGAACGGTTGAACGATGACGGGGCGATGTGACGAGGATGGGGTGATGACGATTCGTGTCGGTGGGAGGGGGTTGCCTTGCCCCGCCCACCCCGGGTTGAAACCCGGGGCTATGAATGCCACAAGCCCCGCCCTGGGCGCGCTGCGCTTGCCCGGCGGGGCTTCAACACCATGGACGTTGCGTGCAAACGGCGGAATCGCGCAGGGTGCGGCCCACGCGAGCAGGTGAAGCCCCGTTTTGCGAGGAACGAGCAAAGACGGGGCTTGTGGCCGTTATAGCCCCGGGTTTCAACCCGGGGTGGCCCACGCGAGACACCATCCACCCTCGTCATCGCCACCCCGTTCACCCGTTCACCCGTTCACCCGTTCACCCGTTCACCCGTTCACC
>DATABT010000587.1:0-3095 GCA_036259455.1 Longimicrobium sp.
AGCCTTGTCGATGTTGTCGAACGACATGAAGTCGGCCAGCCCCTTGGCCGCCTGGATCCGCGTGATCGCCGCGGTCAGCGTCGTCTTGCCGTGGTCCACGTGGCCGATGGTGCCCACGTTCACGTGCGGCTTGTTGCGCTCGAACTTAGCCTTGGCCATGTTCTTTCTGTCGGTCCAATCCGGAGGTTTGCGAATGGGAGCCGCCTTGACCGGCCGCTTTCCCCGGTCCGGGCAACTGCCCGAACGCCGAACCGCGAGCCTCGCCGCGCCCTGCCGCGCCGGTGCCCGCTGGAGTCCTCTTTTCTGCCGCCGGTGCAATCGCGCCCGCAGACGGCTCGGGCGCGACGGATACACTACTCCCGGCAGAAAGCAAGACGCGTAACTTATCGAAAGGCCCCTTCCGCGTCAACCCCCGCGCGGCGCCTTCCGTGTACCTGCGTTCCGGGCGTTGATACACCCCGGGTTCCCCGTCTCGGGAGCTCGTTCGAGGCGGCCAGGTTCGCGATCCTGCATCCAGACCCGCACGTAGCGCCGCACGTTGCGCTTGACTCTACGAAGCCCTTCGTATTATTCTGGGCCAGACCGGTCCGTTCCCCACCCTGTTCGTTCGATGACGCGCGCAACGCCTCTTCCCACCGAAGCCGAGCTGGACCTGCTGGGCGTGCTCTGGCGCCGCGGCCCGTCCACCGTGCGCGAGGTGCACCGGGCGCTGGCGAAGGAAACCGGCTACACGACGGTGCTCAAGCTGCTGCAGATCATGCACGCCAAGGGTCTCGTCACGCGCGACGAGTCGGCGCGCACCCACGTCTACGCGGCCGCGGTGGAGCGTGGCGAGACGGAGGGCGGGCTGGTGTCGGAGCTGGCGCGGCGCGCGTTCGGCGGGTCGGCGGGGCGGCTGGTGATGCGCGCGCTGTCGGAGCGTACGGCGTCGCCGGAGGAGCTGGCGGAGATCCGGCGCGTTCTGGACGAGGTGGATGGAGGCGGCGGATGACGCCGCATGCCCTGGCGGAGGCGATCGGCTGGACGGTGGCGCACGCGGCGTGGCAGGCGGCCGCCGTCGCCGCGGTGCTCGCCGCGTGCCTGCGCATCCTGCCGCGCGCCGCCTCTCGCGCGCGCTACGCGTCCGCGTGCGCGGGGATGCTGGTCGTCATCCTCCTCCCGCTGGCTACCGCCGCGCTCGCCCTCGTTCGCCCGGAAACCGCGGGAGCGGCGGCCGATCCGTCCGCATCCGCCTTCGTCTCCGCCCCGTCGATCCTGGCTGCGGACGTGCTTGCGTGGATCGGGTGGACGTGGCTCGCGGGCGTGGCGCTGTCCGTCGCGCGCCTGATGATCGGATGGAGGCAGACGCGGCGGCTGCGGATGGACGACGTGCACCCCGCGCCGGCGGAGTGGGAGGCGCGGATGCGGATTCTGACGCGGCGGACGGGCGTCCGCGACGTGCCGCTGCGTGTCTCCGGGCGCGTGGACGTGCCGATGGTCGCGGGCATCCGCCGGCCGATGGTCCTGCTGCCGCGCGCGGTCGCGGAGGGGCTCGGCGCCGCGCAGGCGGACGCGGTGCTGGCGCACGAGCTTGCGCACGTTCGCCGCCGCGATCCGCTGGCGAACCTGGCGCAGCTGGCGGTGGAGGCGCTGCTCTGGTTCCATCCCGGCGTGCGGTGGATGTCGGCGCGGGCGCGGCGGGAGCGCGAGCACTGCTGCGACGCCACCGTAGTCGCGCTGGGCGGCGACGCCGTGGGATACGCCCGCGCCCTGGCCGCGCTGGAGCATTTGCGGGCGCCGCGGCGCCTGGCCCTGGCCGCCACGGACGGCGAGCTGCTGGACCGCATCCGCCGCCTCGTCTCTCCGCGCGTGGAGGCGGCAGGCACGGCGCGGACAACGAACGCGGCGGCGCTGGCGGTCGTGAGCGTGCTCTGCCTGGCGCTGGGCGCGCGGGCGGCGGCGGCGGCCACGCGTGGGCTCCTTCCCTCCCCCGCGCCCGCGCGCATGGACGTGCGCGCATTCGACCCCGCGGGCGAGTTCACGCTCGCCGTCGAGCGCGGGCGCGTGGTCGCGGCCACCGTGGCGGGCGTGCCCGTCGCGCGCGAGCGGCTGATCCAGCGCCGCGACTCCGTGTATCTCCTCTCCGAACGCGGCGATGCCCCGCTGGCCATCCAGCTGCGGGCGGATGGCATCCGCTGGTATCCCCGCGACACCTCCCGCTGAACCGGGTCCGTCATCAACCGACGACATCGAGCACGCGCAATGATACGAAGAGCTTCGTACATCATCCTCCCGATCCTCGTGGCACCCGCGCTCCACGCGCAGCCGGGCGGCGACACGGCAGCCGTCGTCGCGGCGGCGCACGCGCGGATCGTGGAGGCGGGGCCGGCGCTGGGGCCGGCGACGTGGCCCGGGTTCCGGCCGGACACCCTCCCGCACGTCTACGTGCTCCCCGGCCGCGGGACCATGCTGTTCGGCTGGCGCGGCGCGCTGCCGGAGGGGTGGACGCGCACGGCGGACGGCGCGGCGTGGCTGCCGGACGCGGACCGCGGCGCCGCGAGCACCGGCATCGAGCTGGGCGGACGGGGCGCCGCGCAGGTGGTGGTGCGGCGCCTGGACACCGGTGAGCTGGCGGGGCTGACGGCCCACGAGTCGTTCCACGTGTTCCAGCGCGCCAGCCGCGCGCAGGGCCGCCGCTTTGGCGCGGGGGAAAACTCGATGCTGCTCTCCTCGTATCCCGTGTTCGACGTGGAGAACGAGGCCATGGTGGCGCTGGAGGGCCGCCTGCTCCGCGCCGCGCTGGCGGCGGCCGACGATTCTGCCGCGGCGCGGGCGACGCGCGAGTTCCTGGCGGTGCGCGCGGCGCGGCAGCGGCGGCTTGCGCGCAGCATGGCGGAGTTCGAGGACGCGGCGGAGCTGAACGAGGGGCTGGCGGAGTACGCGCTGCACCGCGCCACGTCGAGCGGTCGCGCGCCCGCCGCGCTCCTTTCCGCGCTGGAGGGGCTGATGGGCGATGGACGGAGTTCCATCCGCCTGCGCTTTTACGCCACCGGCCCCGCGCTGGCGTACCTGCTGGACCGGCTGGGCGGCGCGGAGTGGAAGCAGCGGCTGATGAA
>DATABT010000588.1:0-2766 GCA_036259455.1 Longimicrobium sp.
CGGGATACATGGACGCGCTCGAGCGACGCGCCGAGGCCGGAATCCGCGACGCGCTGCGCCAGATCCCGGACGGCCTCTACGAGGCGGAGGAGCGGCTGGACGACGGCGCACCCCTGCGCGTCCGCATCGCCATCGAAGGCGACCGCGCGGCGATCGACTTCGCGGGGTCGGCGGAGGTGCACCCGGGAAACCTGAACGCCACGCCCGCCATCGTCCGCAGCGTCGTGCTGTACGTGCTGCGCCTGCTGGTGCGCGAGCCGCTGCCGCTGAACGAGGGGCTGCTGCGCGCGGTGGATCTCATCATCCCCCCCGGCCTGCTGAACCCCCCGTTCGGGACCGATCCGTCTCTGGATCCCGCGGTCGTGGGCGGCAACACGGAAGTGAGCCAGCGGCTTACGGATACCCTGCTCAAGGCACTGGCCGTCGCCGCCTGCAGCCAGGGGACGATGAACAACGTGCTCTGGGGATCGGACCGCTTCGGCTACTACGAGACGGTGTGCGGCGGGACGGGCGCGGGGCCGGGGTGGGACGGGGCCAGCGCGGTGCACAGCCACATGACCAACACGCGCATCACCGACCCGGAGGTGGTGGAGCACCGGTATCCGGTGCGCGTGGAGCGCTTCGGCATTCGCGCGGGCTCCGGCGGCGCGGGCGCGCACCGCGGCGGCGACGGCGCCGTGCGCGAGCTCACCTTCCTGGCCCCCATGTCGCTCTCCGTGCTGACCCAGCACCGCGCGGAAGGCCCGTACGGCATGGCCGGCGGCGCGCCCGGCGCCCCCGGCCGCCAGCGCGTCATCCGCTCCACCGGCGAGGTGCTGGAGCTCTGGTCCGCCGACGGCGCCGAGGTCAACCGCGGCGACCGCCTGGTGCTGGAGACCCCCGGCGGGGGTGGGTGGGGGAACGCAACGCTCCAGAAAGTGGACAATCGTTGCGAAGATTGCGATTCATTCTAGATTTCCTGTCGCCCGTGCGCTCCGTTTGCGGCCAAAGTGAGGAAAATTCATGACGATCGCGATCTGCCTGAAGGTTGGTGATGGGGTCGTTCTAGGGACGGATAGCGCATCGTCGCTCATCGATGAGAACGACCGGTACTTCAACGTCTACAACACGGCAGAGAAGTGCTTCAACCTCGTCAAAGGCCTGCCCATCGGCCTGATGACATTTGGGCTTGGCGGCATGGTGGGTCTGTCGATCGGGGCGCTCGCGCGAGACCTGCGACAACGACTTTCCGGCATGCATCCCGAGTTTCCGGATTGGGCTCTCCGGCATGAGACATATACGATTGAGGAAGTGGCACAGCGCGTTCGTCAGTTCTTCTACGAAGAGTTATATGCGTCCGAGTTCGGACCGCTTCCGGATCCGAACTTCGCATCGGACGAACAGCCGCCAGAAAGCACGCCCGGAGATGGTGATATTCCGGCCATTCCCGAGGTGGAAGGCACACCCGGTGAGAAGGCTCCGCAGTTTCCTGATCTGGGGTTCGTTGTTGCAGGGATATCTGCCGGAGACTACTATACTCAGGTTTGGACCGTGGAGATCATTGACGGACTTTGTACTGGTCCAGCGTGCCAACGCGACCGTCTCGTCTCTGGGGTGGTCGACTTCTGGGGTCAGCCAGAGGCACTGTACCGGCTCGTCTACGGCTGGTCGCGCGAGGCACACGAACGGTTAGTTACTGCTGGCTTGCCGCCTGAAACCGCGGACCAGTTTCTGCTCTCCGTTACGAACCTCGCACATCCTGGGATGCCGATTCAGGATGCGATCGATCTGGTCAAGTACCTGGCGGATGTTACGGTTGGGTACGTGCGGTTCAAGGAAGGAGCGCCAACTGTGGCACCGCCGATCGACATCGCAGCGATCACGAGGCACCAAGGGTTCAAGTGGGTTGAACGAAAGCACTACTACCGCCCAGAACTAAACCCGATTAGCTTTGGGTGACCCCGACGCCGAGGATACTCCCATGGAGAAGCGCGCCGGTAATCCGTCAGGTACAAGATGTTCCATCTCCACCCCTCGAGGTGGATCTAAGCCGGCGATACCTCCCGTTCCGAAGTTAAGCCAGGGACAAGTCAAGCAGTTGCAGGGCTGGGCTGGCAAGCACCTTCAGGTGACCAAAAAGAAGTGAAACCCAGGCCCGCACTCTTGTGAGAAGCGGGCCGAGTTTCGTCTTGACATTCCGCTTGTGCACAACCGAGTCCATCCGTAGATCGGACGCGGACGCTCGGCCAAACAAGCCGTCCCACTCATCCCAGCGCTATCGCGCCTCTGGCAGCGTCTGCACCACGTTGCCCTGCGCGTCCAGAAACTCCAGGCGCGGCACGTCCAGCGAGTCCACGGCGATGCGGATGCGCGTGCGGCCCGCGCGGTCGTGGATGCGCATCCCCGCCACGCCCTGCTCCTGGCCCACGAACACGCGGTTGATCTCCCACTTTCCCTCGCGCTGAAAGCGCACCCGGAGCGCCCGGCGCGCCGCATCCCGCTCCGCTTCGGGCAGCCGCTCGATGGAATCCTGCGCGGCGAACCACTCCTTGGTGTTCCCCATCGGGAAGTCCGAAATGCGCAGGCCGGCGCCGTAGTAGCCCGGGCGCTCCATGTAGTTGAGTGCCACCACCTGGTCGCTCTCGAAGCGGTCCATCGACAGGTGCCCGCCCGCGCGGACACCGTCGGGCGTGCGCTCGCTCCAGTGCGTCAGCCCGCCGGATTCGTCGCCTTCGCCGTTGAAGAAGATGATCCCGTTGTAGCCCTCCCGCTCTCCGTGCTCCTTTC
>DATABT010000589.1:0-2846 GCA_036259455.1 Longimicrobium sp.
CGCCCCGCTTCATCTTGCATCCAACCTACCGCCGTGCCGCCGCCGTCAGTCCGCCGCGACAGCCTCGGGCTCGCGGACCGGGGGCGGGCGGTGGAGCACCGAGGCGCGGCCGGCGCGCCCGCGGCGCAGGCGGTTCACGAAGTCGTCCAGCAGCGTGTAGACCACGGGCACCACGAACAGCGTGAGCATGGTGCTGGTGATCAGGCCGCCGATCACGGCGCGGTCCATGGGGGCGCGCTGCTCGCTGCCTTCGCCCAGCGCCATGACCAGAGGCACCATGCCGAGGATCAAACGCCGTCCCCGTGCAGCGTGCGGCGGCTACGTGAGTCTCCATTCTTCGGCGCAGGCCGCTATGAGCGAGGCCGCCTCGTCGCCCCAGCCGCGCAGGCGTTCCGCTACGGATTCCACCATCTGGGAAAACGGTGCGGGCACGGTCGCCGCCCGCACCGCGAGGCCCAGCACCGCGACGTATCGCACGAACGTGGCAACGTCTGCCAACAACCCATCTGGATCTGCCTCCGAAGCCCACCCGTCCCATCCCGGGACCAGGTCCGCGGCGCCGCCCGCCAGCTCGCGGAACACGTCCACCAGGTCAACGTCTGCGAACGCCAGCAACTGGCCGTAGGCGCCGGGCTCCTGGGCCCGCACGGCCTCCGCCTCGATCCAGGACTGCAGTTCGCGCACGGCGAGCCATCCTGTCTCCACGACGTCGAGCAGCCGGATCGCGTAGGGCCCTGCAGCGGGCGCGCGCTCTCGTGCGGCGTACCAGGCCGGCCGGTAGATCGTGTAGAGCGGTTCCGCCCATTCCGCCACGTCGTCAGCGGGCGGAATGGCCGGGAGCGTGGGCAGCGTCGCGGGACGAACCGGTTCCTGCGCCTCCGGTGGGCTTCCCAGCGTGTGCCGCCCCACCGGGCCACGATCCCGGCGCCCCATCAGTTGCCGCTGCCGAAGAAGCCCCGGAACAGCAAGGAATGCCACGGTCGGGTCGCCGCTTCCTGGGCGGTGATGAGCCGCGGGAGAGGTGCCACCTGGCCGGGCGTGGCAGGCTTCGACGGGTCCTGTGCGGGCTTGTCCGCATGGGTCGTGATGTCCATGCGAACTACGGTAAGCGCCGCCCGTCAGCCCGAAAACGCGGATTGCTGGCGTGTTTTGCGTGGTCTATGTTCTTGGCTGATTCCGTGTGTATCCGATAGATTGGGACGCGTTCCCTTCACCCGTACCCATTCTCTCCGGAGGCACCATGAAAGCAGGCAGAATCGCGATTGGCCTGGCACTGGTGGCGAGTGCCGCCGCGTGCGGCCAGAGCCCCGCGCCCCTTCTGCCCGCCGGACCGTTCTACGACGGCGGGCACACGCTGGGCGGTGGCACGCGCACAGAGGATTCCGGCACCCTCTCCGGGTCCGCGTCGTCCGACTCCACGCAGCGCGGGGGGCACACCCTCGGTGGCGGCGCCTGAGAGCGGAAAAGGCTCCGGACGCAAGTCAGTCCGAAGCCTGTTTCCAGTCTCGCAAGCGATTGGACAGATTGCGTAGTACACCCCGGGTGCGTGGAGCTGGAGGCGCATCACGCGCAACGCCTTGCCGCTGGCGGATCGTCTCGCGCAGATCGGCGGCTTCACATGCCAGGTGCGGCTCCTGCTGCCGCTCGGCTGCCAGCCGAGCCGCTTCCGCGTCCCGGTCTGCGCGTTCCCAATCGCTGCGCAGGCGCCATCCCTCCGCCAGGTGCAGGAACACCGCAGGCGCGAAGTCCGCGAAGATCCCCACCAACTCGACGGCCGCACGTTCGGCTTCTGCCAGGCGCTGCACCTGTCCGGCCCCGGCGGCAGCCCACGCGAGGGACGATAGAACCAGCGCCTGTTCTTCCGGTCGCTGGATCAGCGGCGCTACGCGTTCCAGTAGATGGAGCGCGGCTGAATAGTGATGTTGTCTGAGCAGGGCGAAAGCGAAGTCGTGCGCGAGCGGTGGAATGCGGGCATGGTCGTGGGGATACAGCGAAAGGGCTGTAGTGACGTGCACTTCCGCAAGCCGGTACTTGCCGGTTTCAACGGCTATGTTGGACAGATTGTGGTGTGCGATTCCCGCTTCCTTGCGCCTGCCGGTCCCCTTCGCGCGGCGCGCCGCACGCTGCAAGAAGCGTCGGGCTTCGGCGTAGCGGCCGGTAGCCTTCATCATGGCCCCATAGCCCAGCAGCGCCCAGACCTTCTCGCGTTCATCCTTTGCCCGCACGGCCAGCTTGTACGCGCGCAGGTGCCACGTTCCGGCGCGGTCGAACTCCAGCGCGCGGCGAGCACTCCGCGCCGCCACGTTGGCACGCGCGGGGCTGCCGGGCTCCGCGTGTGCGGCGGCCTCCGCGAACAGGAGCGCCGTAAGCACGAGCGCGCGCTCATCCGCCCATTTGTGCACGAACGAACAGGCGTCGGCGACCTGTGCGGCGTCCAGCAGTTCGGGAGCTTGCAGCAGCAGCGCGAACGTGCCCAGCGCCGGCGCCAGTTCGGGAGTCTCGGCACGCGCGGCCGCGAACCGCTCGCGCACTTCGTTGTTCGGAGCGTGGAACAGGTGCCGCCGCTCCGCGGGCGCCGAAGCCCAGAGGCGCACGTCTACCAGCGCACGCCAGAGTACGAGACCCGCCGTGCTCTCTACCTGCTCGAGCACGTGCAGCCGGTCCAGCGGGGGCGGCGGAGGAGGAATGTGGTGCAGGCGCTGGCCGGAATGCACGCAGCGGAATCGCGAAAAAGGGCGCAAGTGAGGCTCATCACCTAAGCCGTCACAATAGCGCAGGATTCCACGAACCGCCACCAGACGCGGCCGACGGGAAACGGAAGCGGGGGGGGGGGGGGGGGGGGGGGG
>DATABT010000590.1:0-5410 GCA_036259455.1 Longimicrobium sp.
GCGGTGCGGGTGGACGACCCGCGCCGCGGCCATCCCGTCCGGAAGCTCCACCGGAACGCCGCGCGCCACCAGCACGGCCGCGGCGCGCGACGCGTGAATGTACGCGTGGTAGCGGGCTTCTGCAACGAACGAGAGGTCGCCGGGCCCCGCCTCGTCCAGCGGCGCCACGCCGCGCACGGTGCGCTCCGGGTCGCCCCGCTCCACCTCCCCCTCCGCGATGCTCGCCACCTCGGCGATCGTCAGCTCCGGCATTCCGTCCTGCGTAGAAGGTGTACGTACGCCCCCGTCTCCATCCGCCCCCCCGCTCGTCACCTCGCGACCTCCCCCAGAACCCCCGGGGGAGGTCGAGCTCGCCGCGCGGGCGAGATCCTGCCGCCGCCGGGCCCGGGGCCCTTCCCCCGGCCCCGCCCCCTCCCCGCTCGTTCCTCGCGAAGCGGGGAGAGAGGTTCTGGTGCAGGGACTCGCCTCCCATCCCTCCCCGGGGCTGGGCGGCGGAGAGGCCCCACCACCCTCCGGGAGCAACTCTGCTGACCGCGCGTGAGGCCCAATCTCTTCCGGCCGGGGCCATGAATCCGGGCGGTGACGCTACGGGGCTCCAAACGCAACGTGCCCGCGACACGAATGTCGCGGGCACCGAAGCTAGCGGAGCGGGCCTGCGCCCGCAAACCATTGCCGTCCGAACGCCTTACGGGTTGGCCGCGGGCGTGCCGCCCAGCCGGCGGATAACGTCGTTGGTCACGTCCAGCGCCGGGTCCACCGCCACCACCAGCCCGTCGGGCGGATCGATGATGAAGGAGAAGTTCCCCGCGCGGCGAACCTCCTCCAGCACGCCGCGAATGCGCTGCATCACCGGCGCCACCAGCTCCTGCTCGCGCTGCTGCAGCTGCTGCTGGATGGCCTGCCCGCGCTGCTGGTACTGCGCCAGCTGCTGCTGCAGCGCCTGCTGGCGCTGCTGGCGGGCCGCGTCGGTAAGCGTGCCCTGCTGCGCCTGGTACTCCTGGTCGGCGCGGCCCAGCCGGGCCTCCAGCGAGTCGATCTCCGCGCGCAGCGGCGTGAACTCGCGCTCCAGCGTGGCGCGCACGTCGGCAAAGGCCGGCGTCTCGGCCAGAATGCGCTGCGAGTTCACGTATCCCACCTTGAGCTGCTGCGCCTGGGCCGGCGCCACGCCGGCCACCAGGGCCGCCACAAAGGCAAACGAAAGAAAACGCTTCATCGGTCCGTCCGTCCTCAGGGTTGTCGCCGGGAAACCTTACTGGTTCCCCAGCTTGAAGTGGATCTCCCAGCCCGGGTCAGGCCGGTCGAAGCCGTAGGCGGCGTCGATGCCGATGGCACCCAGGAAGGGCGTCACCAGCGTTACGCCCAGGCCGGCGCCGCGGAACAGCTGCGCCGTGTTGAACTGCCCCACGCTGGCGAACACGTTGCCCGCGTCGCCGAACGCCGACACCGACAGGGCGTCCGTAAGCCGGATGGCGTACTCGCCCGACACCGTGAAGAAGGCGTCGCCCAGGCACGCCAGCTCCAGGTTGTTGTTGCACTGCGCGCTGTAGCCGCGCGGGCCGATGGTGCTCTCCTGGTAGCCGCGCAGCGGCTGGCCGAACATCACGCCGCCCACGTAGAAGCGCTCGAAGGGGAACAGCCCCACGTCGCCGAAGATGGCGCCCGCGCGGGCCGAAAGCCCCAGCGCCATCTGGCTGGCGCGCGGCCCCGAGCCCAGGCGGCCGGTGGGCACCCACCACTCCGCCTGCGTGAACACCTTCTGGTAGTTGCCGTTGCCGCCCAGCGGCCCGCCCGTCTGCTCCAGGCTGATCGTCTGGCGCGCGCCGGCCGTGGGGAACAGCGGGTGGTTCTTCGTGTCGCGCGTAACGCTCCCGGACAGGCTGCTGGCCGTGGCGTCCGGAAGGCAGAAGATGCTGGTGCTGGTGGCGGCGTCGCAGTTCTCCTCGTCCGTCAGGTACTCCGTGCGCGACAGCGAGTACCCCAGGAAGGCGCGCGTGCGCAGGCTCCCGGGGATGGGAAAGCCCCACTGCACCGTGGCGCCCGTGCGCAGGCGGCGCCCGTTGCCCAGGCGGATGTAGCGGTCACCCGAGCGGAAGAGCGACACGCTTCCCG
Organism: Longimicrobium sp.; assembly: GCA_036259455.1. Taxonomy (GTDB): domain Bacteria; phylum Gemmatimonadota; class Gemmatimonadetes; order Longimicrobiales; family Longimicrobiaceae; genus Longimicrobium. The sequence goes on from DATABT010000590.1 coordinate 2,110, forward strand.
AGTTGCGCCCCCCGCCGATGGCCGGGTCCGTGTACGCCGCCTCCAGCGTGCTGCGGCCGTAGCCGTACTCCGCCCGCAGGTTGATCTGCTTGCCCTGGCCGAACAGGTTGGGCTGCGTGTACTGCAGGAACCCCGCGAAGCGGCTGCGGCGGTCGCCGTACGCCCCCCCGCCGAACACCGTGCCGAAGTTCACGCTCCCCGTCTGCTTCTCCTTGATGTTGAAGACGATGTCCACCTGCCCGCTCTGCGGGTCGGGCCGGATGTCCGGCGTGGGCATCGGCACCTCGAAGAAGCCCAGGCCCGCGATGGCCTGGTAGCTCTGGATCACCCGCTGCTCGTTGTACACGTCGCCGGGAACGATCCATAGCCGCTCGCGGATCACGTTCTCGTGCGTGTTGGTGTTGCCGCGGAACGAGATGTTGCGGATGTAGAACGGCTGCTGCTCGCTCACCGCCAGCGTCACATTCACCCGCGGCGGCTGCCCCGGGGCCTCCGCCGGCACGCGCTCCACCGAAGGGATGACCTGCGCGAACAGGTATCCCTCGTTGCGGTAGAGCTGCTCGATGTTCGCGGCCGTCCTGTTCAGCGCCGGCTGGTCGAACACCTCGCCCGCCTCGCGCTCGCGGGTGCCGCCCACAAAGGGGAGCCCCAGCACCGAGCGGCGCTGCGTAGTGAACATCGAGGACAGGGCCTCCGTGGGGAAGCGCGAGTTCCCCTGCACGTTGAAGTCGCCCAGGCGGTACTGCGGCCCCTCCTGCACCTCCACCAGCAGCCGCGCCTTCCCCGACCGGGGATCCACCACCAGCGTGTCGCGCACCACCGCGAAGTCGATGTAGCCGTGGCGGCCGTAGAACTCCGGCAGCCGCGTGCGCAGGTCCTCCTCGAACGCCTCGCGGTCGAAGCGGCCGCTGCGGAACCACCAGAACCCCTCCTCCCTGGTGGAGATGGCGTCCTGCAGCGCCTCGTCGCTGAACGCCGCGTTCCCCGTGAAGTCCACGTCCGCCAGCGCCAGCCGGTTCCCCTCCGCCACGTTGAACGTAAGGCGGTAGGCCCCGTTCTCCGCCGGCGTGAGGGTGGTGTCGATGGAAACGAGCTGAATGCCGCGGGCGGCCAGCAGGTCGCGCGTCAGCTTCTGCGCCGCCGCCACCTTCTGCGGGTCCAGCGGCTGGCCGTCCCTGAGGCCCACCGAGTCGCGGACGGACGAGGCGGAGACGCTGCGCAGCCCCTCGAAGCGCACCTCGGCGATCAGCGGGCGCTCCACGACGGCCAGCACCAGCGCGCCGCGCCCCTGGTCGGCGCCGCGCACGTAGACCTGCACCGACTCGAAGTTCCCGGTCGCCATCAGGCGGCGAATGGCCTCCTGCACCAGCGGCGCGTTCACCACGCTGCCGCCGCGCACACCCGAGGCCACCCGCACCGCCTCTTCCGTAAGGCGCTGGGTGCCGCGCACCACCACCGTGTCGACCACGAAGCCCTGCGGCGGCGCCTGCTCGGCGGGGGCGGGGTCCTGGGCGTGCGCGGCGGCGGGCGCCAGCACGCACAGGGCGAAAGTGAGGAGGGCCGCCGCAGCGGCCCGTCCCCGGTTGAAGTGAGCCACGCTGAGTATTTACACGGTCTGGGTTTTCGACGGCACCCGGAAGGCGAGCGCCTGCCGGTCTTCGGCGACCGACACCTCGATCTCGTCGCCCGGGCTGAACTCCGACGTGAGGATCTTTTCCGACAGCGGGTCTTCCAGGTACCGCTGGATGGCCCGCCGCAGCGGCCGCGCGCCGAACTTCTCGTCGTAGCCGTGCTCCACCATGAATTCCACGGCCTCGTCGGTCAGCTTCAGCGTCAGCTCCTCCTCCTTCAGGCGGTCTTCCACGTCCCTGAGCAGGTTGTGGATGATCGACCCGATCTGCTCCCTGGTCAGCGGGTGGAACACGATGGTGTCGTCCAGCCGGTTGATGAACTCCGGGTTGAACGCCCGCTCGATCTCCTCCTTGACCTTCTGCTCCATCCGGTCGAACTGCGTCATCTGGCTGGGCGAGTGAAAGCCCAGCCCCGGCCCCTTGCCGATGTCGCGGGCGCCCAGGTTGGAGGTCATGATGACCACCGTGTTCTTGAAGTCGATCACCCGGCCGTAGTTGTCCGTCAGGTGACCCTCGTCGAGCACCTGCAGCAGCAGGTTGAACACGTCCGGATGCGCCTTCTCGATCTCGTCCAGCAGCACCACCGAATACGGCTTGCGCCGCACGGCCTTGGTCAGCGTGCCGCTGTCCTCGTAGCCGACGTACCCCGGAGGCGCGCCTATGAGCCGCGAGACGCTGAACTTCTCCATGTACTCCGACATGTCCACGCGGATGAGCGCGTTGCGGTCGGCGAACAGGAACTCGGCCAGCGCGCGCGCCAGCTCCGTCTTGCCCACGCCCGTGGGGCCGGCGAAGACAAAGGAGCCGATGGGGCGCTTGGGGTCCTTGAGCCCCGCGCGGCTGCGGCGGATGGCCCGGCTGATGGCCTGAATGGCCCGGTCCTGCCCCACCACCCGCTGGTGCAGCTCCTCCTCCATGTTCACCAGGCGCGCCGTCTCCGCCTGCTTAAGGCGCGTGACGGGAATGCCGGTCCAGCGGCTGACGATGAACGCGACGTCTTCCTCCGACAGCGCCGGACGGTTGGTCTTGCGCTCCTCTTCCCAGCTCTTTTCGCGCTCCTGAATGCGGCGCTGCAACTCGCGCTCGTGGTCGCGCAGCTCCGCGGCCCGCTCGAAGTCCTGGTCGCGGATGGCCTCGTCCTTCTTTCCCGCGATGGCGTCCAGCTGCTTCTTCAGGTCCTCCACCTCCGGCGGCGGCACCTGCGTCTGCAGGCGCGCCCGGGCGCCGGCCTCGTCGATCACGTCGATGGCCTTGTCCGGGAGAAAGCGGTCAGTGATGTAGCGCTCCGACAGCTTTACCGACGCCTCGATCACCTCGTCGGTAATGCGGATGCGGTGATGGTCCTCGTAGTGGCTGCGCAGCCCCTTGACGATCTCGATGGCCTCGTCGATGGAGGGCGGCTCCACGTTCACCGTCTGAAAGCGGCGCTCCAGGGCGCCGTCCTTCTCGATGTACTTGCGGTACTCGTTCAGCGTGCTGGCGCCCACGCACTGCAGCTCGCCGCGCGCCAGGGCCGGCTTGAGCATGTTGCTGGCGTCGATGGCGCCTTCCGCCGCGCCCGCGCCCACCAGCGTGTGCAGCTCGTCGATGAAGAGGATGATGTTCTTGTTCTGGCTGATCTCGTTCATCACCGCCTTGAGCCGCTCCTCGAACTGGCCGCGGTACTTGGT
>DATABT010000591.1:0-1902 GCA_036259455.1 Longimicrobium sp.
GCAGCGCGGCCACCAGGGTGCGGCGCCTGGCTGGCGAACGGAGGTACGCGGTGCGATGGGGCTCGCGGGCCGCCGGGCGCACCTCCGGTTCCCGGTCACCGTGCGCGGGCCGGGAGATGGCCAGCGGCGAAACGGACGGAGCGGTGGATGGGGATTCCGGCGGGGGATCGATGGCGGCGGCACCGCGCAGGTTCGCCGCGAGGTGGCGGGTTTCGTCCAACGGCTGGACGTCCAGCTCGGCGGCGATGCGGCGCTCGTACTCGTGGTAGCAGCGCAGCGCGTCGGAGCGGCGGCCCGCCGCCGCCAGCAGCTCGATGAGCCGGTGGTGCGCCTCGTCGTCCAGCGGGTCGACCTCCGCCCAGCGCCGGGCGACGGCGAGCGCCCCCTCCACGTCGCCGCCGGCGGCGCGCGACGCGGCCAGGCGGCGGCAGACGCCCTGGAATTGCCGCAGCAGGTGCGCCCGCCGGCGCTGCACCCACGACTCGAACGGCGCGCTGGCCGCCAGGTGCACCCCGTCCAGGAACGGTCCGGCGAACAGGGCGAGCGCCTCCTCGTCCCGGCCGGCCTCGGCGGACGCGGAGAACTCCACCGCGTCCACGGCGACCAGGGGCGAAACCTCCAGCCGCTCGCCGCCGCCCTCCAGCCACCCAGGACCGAGCCGCCTGCGCAGCTCGTACAGCGTCTGGCTGAGGGAATGGCGCGCGCGCTCGGACGGCGTCTCGGGCCAGAACAGCGCCGTGAGCTCGTCGCGCGTCGCCGCGCGCTCCACGGCCAGGTACAGGAACACCCCGCAGCGCACCGGCTGCGAAGGCAGGTCCGCGACCGGATCGCCGCCTGCCTCCACGCGAAGCCCGCCGAGCGCGAAGACCTGGATGCGGGTCTCCGCGGGCGCGCCGGCGGACGATGGAGGGGAGGGATGGGACCGCACGATTTGGCACACCTGCCGTGTCACGAGCGCTGGGGCGGAAGCGGCCTCCGAAGATGGGTTCGCGCTGCCGCGGCGGGCAAGCGTGGCAGGACGCGGGATGACGATGCGGAGGCGGGCGGCGGATGGCGGGCGGGCGCCACGGCCTGGACCGCTACATCCCCATCTCCCGCATCCTCCCCTCCGCGGCGCCACCCGGTGCCGATGACCCCGGCCGCAGGGTGCCCGCGAGCTCCGGCCGCAGCGCGACGGCGGTGGCGAGCACGAGCAGCGCTGCGCCCAGCAGCCGCGCCGTCCTCAGCCCGCGCGGCAGCATCTTCTCGGCGGCGACGGCAAGCGCGATCACCAGCACCCACGGAACGCTCATCGAGCCGGCCACCACCAGCACCAGCATCAACCCCCAGCAGCAGCCCACGCAGTAGCCCGCGTGCGCCAGCGCCAGCCGCAGCGTCGCCGCGTAGCCGCTACGCCAGCGGCGCATCAGCAGCCCGAGCGGCGACTCGCAGTGCTTCAGGCACACGCGCTTGGCCGCCGTGAGCTGGTACGCGCCCGCGGCGGCCAGGGAGAACGCGACGAGGTACGGCGCCAGCGCGCCGAACGCGGCGGAGCGCTCGGCGAGCCGGGCGGCGGCCACGTACCCCGCGTAGACCGGCACGCCCAGCAGCATCCACACGCACAGGTAGACGCCGCCGAACAGCCACGCAGGGATCACCCGCTCTCCGGTCGTCGCGAGCCTGCGGCTGACGGTGCGGTACAGCAGGATCATGGGCGCGGCGCTGGGCAGCATCATGGCCGCCATCATCACGCCCCACATCCAGGTAAAGAGCAGCCCGTCCCGCAGCGACGGCGCCGCGGACGGGCCGTGCATCGACATCCCGTCCGCGCCGCGCAGCACCGCCACCCAGGCCGCGGCCGCCACCGCCAGCAGCGCGGCGCCCCCGGCGAGCGCGACCCGGTCGACCGGCGCCGCCGTCCCC
>DATABT010000592.1:0-4071 GCA_036259455.1 Longimicrobium sp.
GGCGGCGCGGCGGACCGGGAGCCGCCGGCGGCGCGGCGGGCGGAGGCGGCGGCGCGGCGGGGCGGGAGAGCTCGGCGGCGCAGCGGGGGCAGGTCCCGGAATCCAGCCAGCCGATCTCCCGGCTGTGCTCGCGGCACCAGAAGCGCAGCGTGGTCCCGCACACCTCGCAGGCGCCCCCCCTGGGATTGTCGTGCTCCACGCCGCAGTTGGGGCACCGCTCCACGACGCGCTTCACCCGGCCTCCTCCTCGCGCACACCGGGCTCGGGATACACCTCGCGCACCAGCTCCGGCGGCACGAACAGCCGCCGCACCTCCGGCAGCTCGCCGCGCACCCAACGCGCCACCACCGGCACCCGCTCGTACTCGCCGAACACCTCCCGCGGCAGCCGGTGCGACATGGTGTTGATGGTCAGCGCCGGGTGCGCCTTCCACGAGGGAAAGACGGCGAAGCGCTCCTCCACGTGGTCATGCCCGCGCAGCATCCGCTCCACCGGCCGCCCCAGCCGGGTGGCGAGCGCGCAGAAGGCCGCGAAGTCCTCGCGCCCGAATTCGCTGCCGCGCGTGGTGCGGTTGGGAATGCGCTTGCGGGCACGCGGATGGGCGCGCAGCCAGACGAAGTCCTGCAGCACGCGCGGGTCGTTCCAGTCGCGGCTCCGCGCCAGGCCGTCGTGCAGGTCCGTGTGCGGCACGCCGCCGTGCGCCACCAGCAGCCCGTCGGGAAAGAAGAGCGCCCGCGGCACCCGCTCGAAGAAGCGGATGATGAGCTGCCCCAGCCGCGCCGCCCAGGGGTGATCCGGATTGGCGTTCAGCCAGTCCGTGAAGTCCGACGGGATCACGGTGGACGAGAACTGCCCGTCCGCGAACGCCAGCGCCTCGTCGTGATTCCCCGCGAGGACGGTGACGCGCATGGGCCCGTCCAGCACCATTTCGAAGACGCGCAGCACCACCTCCGCCGCGTGCGGGCCGTCGTCCACCAGGTCGCCCAGAAAGACGACGCGCCCGTCCGCCCCGCCGCCGCTGCGGGCGACGTGCTGCAGCGCCGCCTCCAGCGCCAGCAGGTCGCCGTGCACGTCGCCCACGAACCACACCTCGCCGGGGGGCGACTTCTCCCCCACCTGGATGGCGCGGTCGTCCGGCCCGGCGGCGTGCTCCTCGAAGGCCAGCCCCAGCGTCCCGTCCCCCGCCAGCCGCTCCTCCATCCGCGCGACGATCCGCTCCGCGCGCTCCCCGGCGATGGGATTGGCGACGGCCTCGCGGACCGCGGCCCAGTCCATCTTCCGCACTTCCAGGACCCTGACGTACGGCGCCGCGTCCAGCGTGGCGGGGGATGGAGATGCGGGCGTGGCGCCGGGCCCCGGCTCGTCCACCGGCACCGCGCCCCGCTGCACGCCCCCTTCCCCGCCCGGCGGCACGCCCGGCGCGCGCTCCGCCGGCCGCACCGCACCGGTGAGCGCGGTGGATTCGGATGGCGCCGCGGGTTTGGGCGATGGAGGCGGCTCCGGCGGACGCGGGCGTACGTACGTGGAGCGCGCCGTGCGGTCGATCCGCCGTGCCGCGTCGCGGATGACGCCGCCGCGCCGGATGGGCGGGGGCGGCGGCGGCGCGGGGGGTTCGGCGGGTGCGGGCGCCTCCGCGGACTCCGGGGCGTCGCCCGCCTCCGTTTGCTCCGCGAACGGCGCCTCTCCGGCGGGCGGCGCGGATTCGCCGGGCCGGGCGCCGCTGGACGGCGCGGCGGCTTCGGCGGAAGGATGCGGCGCGGCAGACTCCGCGCGGGGCGAGTCGTCGTCGTCCGGGAACCAGGTGGGCGTGGACGGGGTGGAGTCGGGCTTCTTCCGTCGGTCCATCACGGCTCGTTCTCCACGCGCAGGCGCAGCTTGTCCGGCCCGATGGTGATCACCGCGCCCGGGGGCAGCGGCACCGGGGCCGCGCCCAGCGCCGCGCCGTCGAGGAATGTGGGATTGGTGGTGCCCGGCGCCGGCGCGACGGTCCATCCGCCGCCCATGGGATCACGCGCAAGCAGGAACTGCGGATCTTCGGCGTACGCGTGGTCCGGCCCCGCGAACGTCTCCAGCAGCTCCCGGCCGACGGCGGTATCCACACCCACCCGCAGCCGCCCGTTCGTCTGCTCCGAGACGAGGACGAGCTTGCCGCCGGGCCGGGCGTATCCGCATGCCTCGCAGATGGTCACCGCGTCGTTCTGGTTCACCACGCCGCACTGCGGGCACTTCCACGCCATCAGGCCCCGCGCACGGTGAGCGGCAGGCGCGAGATCCCCTTGTCCGCGCGCCCCACGGCGATCACGTCGCCGTCGCGCAGCGGCTGCGGCCCGGTGATGGGCGCGCCGTTCAGCAGCGTCTGGTTGGTGGTCTCCGCTTCCGGCACCACCTGCCAGCCGCCATCCGGCGCGCGCTCGATGACGAGCTGCTCCGTGTCCCACACGTTCGCGTCCTCGCCGAACTGGCGGACGGTGTGCTTGCCCAGCGGCGTGCGCACGCCCACGCTCATCGTCTCGCCCGACTCCCCCACGAGTTCAATGCGCTCCGACCGCAGCGGCCCGTCCGCCGCGCCCGCGTCCCGCTCGGCTCCGCCGACCGCCGGTCCCGCATCCGGCGTGGCGCCAGGCGTGGCCGGCGTGCCCGCACCCGCGGTTTCAGTGGCCCCCGCACCCGCGGTCCCCGCATCCGCCGGAGCCGGCGCGCCCGCGGACGTCGTCTCCGGCGCGACGGAGCCCAGGTCGGCTGCCGGCGCATCCGCCGGGGGCGGCGCTTCGGTGACGGGCATCGCGTCGGTGACGGAGCCCGTGTCGCCCGTCGCACTGGCATCGGCCGGAGCCGCGCTCGCGTCCGGCGTGGGTCCCGCCGCCGAAGCCGCAAGCCCGAGCGGCGCATCCGGCGCTCCCGTGGACGCGGGATCCGTCGCGGGCGCGGCGACGTCACCGCCGTCCGGCTGCGGGAGCGTCACATCCCCCGATGCGCCCGGCCCGCCGGCCGCAGCCCCGGCGTCCGGCCCCGCGGAAGATCCGTCCACCGGCACGGATCCACCGTATCCACCCGTCCGCTCGTCCGCGGCGTTGGACACCGTGGGCCCGCCCGCGTCCGTCGCGGAATCCAGCATCTTGCCCGCCATGGATGTGTCCGCCGATCCACCCGCGCCGCCGGTTGCGGACACGTCCGTTCCGTTGGATGCGCCCGCACCTGACGCATCCCCGCTGCCGATGGTTCCTCCGGGACCTCCGCTCGTCGTCGCCCCGGCCCCCGCCACGTCCCCCTCGGTGGTCCCGGGGCCGCCGGAGACCACATCCGGGGTGGCGCCCGTGCGCACGGGATCGCCGGCCCCGGCGTCGTCCGCGGGGCTGGACGGACCGGCGAGCGGGGCGGCCTCAGGCGCCGGGACGGCGGAGTCCGGCGTGCCCACATCGTCCTCCGGCGGCGACGCGCCCGGGGGCAGGCCGGCGTTCTCGGCGGCCGTTGCTTCCGGCTTCGGCGTGCCGGCTCCGGATTCGTTCTGGTGTTCCGTCACGGTTCATCCTCCCATCCACGTTCCCCCGGCGCGACGCGGATCATCGCGCCTCCAACGCTCAGCGGCGGATCGAGATCAATCCACCCTTCACTCCTTCACCCGTTTACCCCTCAGACCCCGCGCGCGGTGAGCGGAAGCTTCGCGATTCCCCTGGCCTCGCGCCCTACGGCGATCACGTCGCCCGCGTGCAGCACCTGCGGCGTGGTAATCCTGGCCCCGTTCAGCAGCGTCTCGTTGGTTGTCCCCGGCGCGGGAACGACCTGCCACTCGCCGTCCGCCTGCCGCTCCACCACGCACTGCTCCGTGTCCCAGAAGCTCGCGTCTTCGCCGAACTGCCGCACGATGTGCTTGCCCAGCGGCGTGCGCACGCCCAGCGTCATCACGTGCCCCGACTCGCCCACCAGCTGAATGCGGTCGGCGTTCAGCGGCCCGGGAAGCTCGGGCATCCCCGGCATGGTGGGCATGTCGCGCATGGCGGGCGCGGGCGGAGTGGGCGGAACACGCGGCGGAAGAGGAGACATGGGATGGGCGGAGGGTGGGGGTGCGGCCCC
>DATABT010000593.1:0-6732 GCA_036259455.1 Longimicrobium sp.
CGCGCTCAGAGCCGACGCCGGTGTCGGGGAGCGAGTCGTCCGCGGCGATCACCCGGTCCGCCAGCATCTCCCACAGGCCGGCATCCCACGCGTCGCCCTCCGCGGCCGCGAGCGCATCCTCCATCGCCGCCTTCGCGCGCACCACCTTGGGCCAGGGCGTGTCCAGCAGCGCGTTGCTCAGGCCGTAGACCCCCGGCTCCAGCCGCCGCACGCCCTCCGCGCGATTGGACACGTAGAACCATCCGCCCTCATCCCCCACCAGCAGGTTGAAGCCGTTGTACCGCGCCGCGCGGCGGGCCAGGCCGCGCGCGTACGCCTCCGCGTCCGCCGATCCGCGCAGGAAGTCCGCGACCAGCGCGCCGCGGGAGGGGGCGCCCTGGAGTTGCGCGAGCTCCGGGTCGCGGTAGTTGGTGACGGCGGCCACGCGGCCGGCGCGGGTCACGCCCATCCACGTGCCGCCCTCGCGCAGGTCGCGGCCGGCGAGGACGTCCGGCGCGTCGCTCCACCACTCCGCCGGGGCGGTGGGGCGGGCGTAGAACTCGTCGCGGTTGGCGGCCATCACCAGCCGGTACGCGGGGTGCCCGTCCAGGGCCAGCGCGATCAGGCACATGAGATGCTTCTTCGTGCAAACGTTTAAGGGGGCCGAACGCGAGGGGCGGATCGGAGTATCAAGGCCGCCTCCGCCCTGCGGGAGGCTTTCTGTACCCCTGAACCGCCCGCTCGACCATGCTGTCCTACCGCCGCCACTTTCTTTCCCCCGATCACGAGTGGGTGGTCTTCGTGCACGGCGCCGGCGGCAGCTCGTCCATCTGGTACCGGCAGGTGCGGGACTTTCGCAAGAGCTTCAACGTTCTGCTCATCGACCTGCGCGGCCACGGCGACAGCCAGCCGCCGCTGCTGCTGCCGTACGAAGGCGACCGCTACACCTTCGAGCTGGTGTCGCGCGAGATCCTGGACGTGCTGGACCACGAGGAGATCGCGTCCGCGCACTTCGTGGGCATTTCGCTGGGGTGTATCCTCATCCGCACCATCGGCGAGCTGGCGCCGGAGCGGGTGCGGTCGATGGTGATGGGCGGCGCCATCATCCGCCTGAACCTGCGCTCCCGGGTGCTGGTGGCGCTCGGCAACGCGTTCAAGCGCCTGCTTCCCTACATGTGGCTGTACCGGCTGTTCGCGTGGATCATCATGCCACGCAAGCGGCACCGCGAATCGCGCATGCTGTTCGTCACGCAGGCCAGGCGGCTGTGCCAGAAGGAGTTCATCCGCTGGTTCCGCCTTACCTACGAGGTGAACCCGCTGCTGCGGCGCCTGTTCGAGCAGAAGGAGCTGCCCATCCCCACGCTGTACGTGATGGGCGACGAGGACCACATGTTCCTTCCCTCGGTGAGCGGGCTGGTGAGCCGCCACACGCGGTACAGCAAGTTGGAGGTGCTGCCGGAGTGCGGCCACGTGGTGAACGTGGACCGGCCGGAGCTGTTCAACCTTCTGTCGATGGACTTCATCCGCGCCGCCACCCCCGCCAGCGCCTGATGCGCCTTCCATACGCCGCGCTCCTCACGATGACGCTCGCGCTCGCCGCCTGTGGCGACGGCGAGGGCGAGTACGGGCACACCTCGCTGGTGGCCGCCGGCGACATCGCCAGCTGCTGGTGGCGCGAGGACGAGTCCACGGCGCGGCTGCTGGACCGCATCGGAGGCATCGTGGCGCCCCTGGGCGACAACGCCTACCCCGACGGCACCTATCGCGAGTACCGCCAGTGCTACCACCGCACCTGGGGGCGGCACCTGGACCGCACGCGCCCGGCGGTGGGCAACCACGAGTACCGCACAAAGGACGCGGCGGGGTACTTTCGCTACTTCGGCGCGCGGGCGGGGCCGCCGGGCAAGGGGTGGTACAGCTACGCGCACGAGGGGTGGCACGTGGTCGTGCTGAACAGCGACGAGCCGCTGCAGCGCGGGTCGGAGCAGTACGGGTGGCTGGTGGATGACCTGCGCAGGCACCCCACGCGCTGCACCCTGGCGTACTTCCATCACCCGCGGTGGAGCAGCGGCCGGCACGGCGGGCGCGAGAAGGTGACGGACGCCTACCGCGCCATGTACGACGCGGGGGTGGACGTGATCCTGAGCGGCCACGACCACCACTACGAGCGGTTCGCGCCGCTGGATCCCGTGGGGCGGCTGGACCCGGCGCGCGGCATACGGCAGTTCGTGGTGGGGACCGGCGGGGCACCTTCGTACCGGCTGCGCGAGCGGGTGCGCGGCAGCGAAGTCATCGAGTCGCACGTACGCGGCGTGCTGCGCCTGGTCTTTCACCCCGACGCGTACGAGTGGGAATTCGTGCCGATCGCCGGCCGCAAGTTCACGGACGCCGGCCGCGCGGCCTGCCACTGACCCCCGAGGCAATCCGCCCGGCACACGGCACCGTGCAGGGGCAGACCTCTTCCGGAACCGATCGCTCTTTGCAAGCAGGGCGGACCACCTTATATTGTGCTACCGCCTCCAGTTGCAGAGAGACTCGCTCCCGTGCCGCACCCAGATTTCCGCGTGCCCCGCGTCGGGTACGCAGTCGTTCTCCTGACCGCCTGCCTCGGGTCCGCCTCCGGCGCACCGACCCTGGGTCTCGCCGCATCCAGCCATCCCTCCGCCGTACGGCAGCCCGCCGCCACGGAATCCCTCCCCGCGGCGCGCGCCACCATCGCGGTCACCATCCCGTGCGTCTCCGGCACCTGCGAGCTGCGCATCCCCGCGCCACCCGCGGCGCCGCCCGCCCGGCAGCGGCCCCTTCATCCCACGCCCGCCGCCCAGGCGCCGGCAGAGCGCTGATCCGGCTCCGCGCGGAACCCGATTCGGCGCCGCGATCCACGTCGGGAGCGAATGGTTCGCCGCTGGAAAATCGCAAAGCCGCCTTGCGCGGACGCCGCGCGACAGGTGGTGAGCGACGGCGGATCACGAGTATCCGACGGCAGGTTCCTCCGGCGCGCGGCGGGAGCGACGGCCGACGCTCCCACGCTTGCCATCCCTCCCGCGCGGGCGCATCATCCTCGCGAACCCCATCGCGCCCCACGCCCGCCGCAACCCGATGCGCCGCAGCCGCCTGCTCATCCGCCTCGCCATCGCCGTCCCGCTCCTGGCACGTACGGTGGAGGCGCAGGACAGGCCGAACATCGTCTTCCTGTTTTCGGACGACCACGCGGCGCACGCGATCTCGGCGTACCGCGGGCAGCTGGCGTACGGGGCGCGGCTGCCGGACACGCCCCACCTGGACCGGCTGGCGCGCGACGGAATGCTGTTCCGCAACGCCTTCGTCACCAACTCCATCTGCGGGCCGGCGCGCGCCACGGTGCTCACGGGGCAGTACGGGCACCTGAACGGGGTGATGACCAACCGCGAGGCGCTGCATCCCACCAACGTCACCTTTCCGCGCCTCATCCAGGCGGCCGGGTACCAGACGGCGCTCTTCGGCAAGTGGTACCTCAAGAGCCAGCCGCAGGGCTTTGACCGGTACGAAATCCTTCCGGGGCAGGGGCCGTACTACAACCCCACGCTGGTGAGCGAGCGCGGCGACACGGCGCGGTACACGGGCTACACGCTGAACATCGTGACCGGGCGCGCGCTGCAGTGGGTGCGGGAGGAACGGGATACGGAACGGCCGTTTCTGCTGATGCTGAACTTCAACGCGCCGCACCGCTGGTGGGATCCCGGCCCGGAGCAGCTGGGGATGTACCGCGACACCACGTTCCAGGAGCCGTCCACCTTTCGGGACGACGGCTCCGGCCGCGCCTCGCCCTCGCGCAACCCGGAGATGAAGATCGCGCTGGACCTGTTCGACCGCGACCTGAAGCTGGTCACGCCGGACAACCTCACGCCGGAGCAGCGCGCGGCGTGGGACGCGGCGTACGGCCCGGAGAACGCGGCGTACCGCGCCGCGGGGCTCACGGGCGACGCCGCGACGCGCTGGCGGTTCCAGCGCTACATCGCCGACTACGCGCGCGTGGTGGCGGCGCTGGACCGCGAGGTGGGGCGCGTGCTCGACTTTCTGGACCAGCAGGGGCTGAGCGGCAACACGCTCGTGGTCTACGCGTCGGACCAGGGGTTCTTTCTGGGCGACCACGGCTGGTTCGACAAGCGGTGGATGTACGAGGAGTCGCTGCGCATGCCGCTGCTCGTCCGCTGGCCGGGCAGCATCCCCGCGGGGTCCGTGAACCGGGACCTGGTGATGAACCTGGACCTGGCGGAAACGTTCCTGGAGATCGCCGGCGTCCAGATCCCCCGGCAGATGCAGGGGCGCAGCCTGCTCCCCCTGCTGCGCGGCGCCACGCCGGCGGACTGGCGCGACGCCATCTACTACCAGTACTTCGAGTACCCGGGGTGGCACAGCGTCCGCCGGCAGTACGGCGTGCGCACGCAGCGGTACAAGCTCATCCACTACTACGAGACGGGCGAGTGGGAGCTCTTCGACCTGGAGCGCGACCCTGACGAGCTGCGCAGCGTCCACGGCCGGCCGGAATACGCCGCCGTCACCGCACAGCTGGAGCGCCGCCTGGCCGAGCTGCGCCGCGAGTACGACGTTCCGGAGCACGACCCCGTGCCCTACCTGCCGGGCGACGTGCCGCCGGAGTGGCGCCGCCCCGATCCGCCGCCGGACGTAGTCCCCGCGGCGGCCTCGCACGCCCATCCCTGAACGGGACCGGTTCCACCGGGCGAGGCACAGCCTTGCGGACGGGTGAGGCCGCGCCCCATCATCCCGCCCGGCCCGTGATCCATCCCCCGCCCCGCCGCACTGTTCCATGGACCGCAACCGCCTGATCGCCATTGCCGCGGGAATCGCCGTCGTGGCGTTTCTGCTGGGCTTCTTTCCGCAGTGGTCGCGCGCCAACGGCCTGCGCGACCAGCTGGACACCGCGCGGCACGACCTGCGGATGGCGCGCGTGGAGGGACAGATCGGCGCGGCGCTCACCGAGGCGCTGCGAAGCAACTACGAGCAGGCGCGCCAGCTGATGGTGGAGGTGTACTCCACGCTGCAGGCCGCCGCGCCGTCGCTGAAGGGCGCGCAGCGGCGCGAGGTGGACGCCATCCTGGCCCAGCGCGACGAGATGGTGACGCTGCTGGCCCGGGCCGCGCCGGAGAGCAGCCAGCGGGTGATGCTCATCTACACGCGCTACCACAACGCCTTTCACCCCCGCGCCGCGCCGGCCAACACCCCGGCACCGTAGACGGCCGCTGGATGTGGATGATGCGAAGCGGCGGCACCCCGCGAGGGCTGCCGCCGCTTTGTATCCAGCGTCCTTGATCAGGAGCCGGCGCCGCCCTCCAGCAGGATGGCGGTGCCGCTGGCGCTGACCATGAGCATGCCGCCGCCCTGGCCCATGCTGATGTTCTCGTAGTCCAGGTCCACGCCGATCACGGCGTTGCCGCCGCGCTGCTGGGCCTCCTGCACCATCTCGTTGATGGCGATCTGCTTGGCCTTGCGCAGCTCCTCCTCGTACGCCGCCGAGCGCCCGCCCACGATGTCGCGGATGCCGGCAAAGAGGTCGCGGAAGATGTTGGCGCCCAGGATGGCCTCGCCCGTCACCAGCCCGAGGTATTCCGTGACGCGGCGCCCTTCCACCGTGTTGGTCGTGGTGATCAGCATCTGCTCGTCTCCCTGTCTCTGTCGTGGTCCCCGCCGCCCCGCCAGCGGCCTGTCCGCCCGCGAGCCAGCAGCATACGCGGAACGCCGCCGGCGAGATTCGCGATTGCGAGGTCGGAGCTCCGCGCCGGAGCGAATGGCTTCGCCACTGGAAACCCGCAAAGTCCCCCGTCGCGGTGCCTGCGCGGACTGTAGCCGCGAGCCTGTCGCGTCACAGCCAGCCGCATCATGTCCGCAGGTGAAACCCCCCGCATTTTGTGGGGCTTTCCACTGTCGTTGCGGCGGCTTCAGCCGCTCCGCGCGGAGCCTCGCCTCCCCTCCTCGCTTCCGGCCGCCGGAGAGCAGTTCGGTGACGCATTCCGGTTGAGCTCAGAAGAGGGAGATCTGCTCGCCGAGCGTGGCGGGGTCCACGGGGCGCTGGCCGAGGAGCGACTGCATCTCGCGCGCGTTGGCGGGGCTGTGGCCGGCGAAGTGGTTGTTGAAGTAGCCGTACACGTCCGTCCCCAGCGCGGCGCGCTTGAGCACCTCGGCCCACGCGTGGATCTCGCCGGAGCGGTCGAACTGCAGGTGCGAGTAGTCGGTGATGTCGCGGTTGGGGCCCATCCACCGCACGTAGTGAAAGCCGGCCGTGGGCCGCTCCGCCAGCTCCGTCATCGTCTCGCGAGGAATCCACCTGCCGTCGCTCAGCGCCAGCGCGGTCCCCTGCTCCGCCAGCAGCGCCAGCAGGTCCGGCAGCACGTCGGGTTTCATCCACCGGTTCTGCCTCACCTCCAGCGCGAACCGCAGCTCCCGCGGCAGCCCGCGGACGAAGCGTTCCAGGAACGTGAACTCGTCCGGCGCGAAGTCCGGGCCCATCTGCACCAGGATGGGGCCCAGCCGCGGGCCCAGCTCGCGCGCGGCGTCAAGGAACTGCGCCACCACGTCGTCCGCGTCGCGCAGGCGGCGCTCGTGCGTCACCTCCTGCGGCATCTTGAGCGCGAAGACGAACACCGCCGGCGTGCGCTGCGCCCATCCGCGCACCACCTTGGCCGCCGGGACGGCGTAGAAGGTGGAATCCACCTCCACCGTGCCGAACGCGCGGGCGTACATCGGCAGGAAGTCCGC